>NZ_CBDKZX010000012.1:0-83083 GCF_965301105.1 Kluyvera sp. | reverse complement strand
GGCGATGAACACGCCGACATGGAAAAAGGCACCGGCTGCGTGAAGATCACCCCGGCGCACGACTTTAACGACTACGAAGTTGGCCGTCGTCACGCGCTGCCGATGATCAACATTCTGACCTTTGACGGCGACATCCGCGAAACCGCGGAAGTGTACGACACCAAAGGCGAAGAGTCTGACGTTTACTCCAACGCGATCCCGGCAGAGTTCCAGAAGCTGGAACGTTTTGCAGCCCGTAAAGCTATCGTCGCTGCCGTTGACGCACTGGGCCTGCTGGAAGAAATTAAACCGCACGACCTGACCGTACCTTACGGCGACCGTGGCGGCGTGGTTATCGAACCAATGCTGACCGACCAGTGGTACGTCCGTGCCGACGTGCTGGCGAAACCGGCGGTTGAAGCGGTTGAGAACGGCGACATTCAGTTCGTACCGAAGCAGTACGAAAACATGTACTTCTCCTGGATGCGCGATATTCAGGACTGGTGTATCTCCCGTCAGCTGTGGTGGGGTCACCGTATCCCGGCATGGTATGACAACGACGGCAACGTCTATGTTGGCCGTACCGAAGACGAAGTGCGTCAGGAAAACAACCTCGGCGCCGACGTTGCGCTGCGTCAGGACGAAGACGTTCTCGATACCTGGTTCTCTTCCGCGCTGTGGACCTTCTCTACCCTCGGCTGGCCGGAAAACACCGACGCGCTGCGTCAGTTCCACCCAACCAGCGTGATGGTTTCCGGCTTCGACATTATCTTCTTCTGGATTGCCCGCATGATCATGATGACCATGCACTTCATCAAAGATGAAAACGGCAAGCCGCAGGTTCCGTTCCATACCGTCTACATGACCGGTCTGATTCGCGACGACGAAGGCCAGAAGATGTCCAAATCCAAGGGTAACGTTATTGACCCGCTGGATATGGTCGACGGCATCTCCCTGCCGGAGCTGCTGGAAAAACGTACCGGCAACATGATGCAGCCGCAGCTGGCTGAGAAGATTGCCAAGCGTACCGAGAAGCAGTTCCCGAACGGTATCGAGCCGCACGGCACCGACGCCCTTCGCTTTACCCTGGCGGCGCTGGCTTCGACCGGTCGCGATATCAACTGGGATATGAAGCGTCTGGAAGGTTACCGTAACTTCTGTAACAAGCTGTGGAACGCCAGCCGCTTCGTGCTGATGAACACCGAAGATCAGGATTGCGGCTTCAACGGCGGCGAAATGACGTTGTCGCTGGCGGACCGCTGGATCCTCGCTGAATTCAACCAGACCGTGAAAGCGTACCGCGAAGCGCTGGATAACTTCCGCTTCGACATCGCCGCGGGCATCCTGTACGAGTTCACCTGGAACCAGTTCTGCGACTGGTATCTGGAGCTGACCAAGCCGGTAATGACCGGGGGTTCCGAGTCTGAACTGCGCGGTACCCGCAATACGCTGGTTACCGTGCTGGAAGGTCTGCTGCGCCTGGCGCACCCGATCATCCCGTTCATCACCGAAACCATCTGGCAGCGCGTGAAGGTCATTTGCGGCATTACCGCCGACACCATCATGCTGCAGCCGTTCCCGGAATATAACGCCGCGCAGGTTGATGAAGCCGCGCTGGCCGATACCGAATGGCTGAAGCAGGCGATCGTTGCCGTACGTAACATTCGTGCGGAAATGAACATCGCCCCAGGCAAACCGCTGGAGCTGCTGCTGCGTGGTTGCAGCGCTGACGCAATGCGTCGCGTGAACGACAACCGTAGCTTCCTGCTGAACCTGGCGCGTCTGGAAAGCATCACCGTGCTGCCAGCCGATGACAAAGGTCCGGTTTCCGTGACCAAAATCATCGACGGCGCCGAACTGCTGATCCCGATGGCTGGCCTCATCAACAAAGAAGATGAGCTGGCGCGTCTGGCGAAAGAAGTGGCGAAAATCGAAGGTGAGATTGCCCGTATCGAAGGCAAACTTTCCAACGAAGGTTTCGTCGCCCGCGCGCCGGAAGCGGTCATTGCGAAAGAGCGTGAGAAGCTGGACGGTTATGCAGAAGCGAAAGCGAAGCTGATTGAGCAGCAGGCGGTCATCGCCGCGCTGTAATCATCGTGCCTGTACGTTTGCCGGATGGCGCTTCGCTTATCCGGCCTACAGCACCGTCAACGTAGGTCGGAAAAGCGTAGCGCATCCGACACTACTGACGATTAAAAAGCCTCTGGCGTCCTCGCTCAGAGGCTTTTTATTGAATTATCCTCGCTTGCGCTCCCCCTCACCGCAGTGGTATTAACTGCATATGTTCCACATTTCTGTCATGAGTTCGCTATGAGTGTCATTACACCTGTCTCGGCGACGCTACGCCGCATCACCGCCGACGACAACGCGGCTATCGCCCATGTGATTCGCCAGGTCTCCGCCGAATATGGCCTGACTGCTGATAAAGGCTACACCGTGGCCGACCCAAATCTCGACGAGTTGTTTCAGGTCTACAGCCAGCCTGGCGCGGCGTATTGGGTGGTAGAGCAGAATGGTCAGGTGGTGGGCGGCGGCGGTGTTGCGCCGTTAGGTTGTAGCGAACCGGATATCTGCGAACTGCAAAAAATGTATTTCCTGCCGAGCGTGCGCGGTCAGGGGCTGGCGAAGCGGCTAGCGCTGATGGCGCTGGATCACGCCCGTGAGCAGGGGTTTAAACAGTGCTATCTGGAAACGACCGCGTTTCTGACGGAAGCCATTCGTCTTTACGAGCGTTTGGGGTTCGCGCATATTGCGGAACCCCTCGGTTGCACCGGTCACGTCGACTGTGAAGTCCGGATGTTAAAACCCCTCTGAGGTTATCCTGAGGGGAACTACAACGTTATTGCATTTCGGCAGACAACATCAGGCGTATCACGCCGGCCGCACGCGCGGTCGGCAGTTTAAGTACCTGAGCCCATAAATCCTGCACCATGTCACAGGTCAGCTTCTCTTTTCCCACGCCTTTATTTGGGTCAGCCATGATTTGAATATCCTGGCCATAACGCTGCACCAGCGTCGGGCTGAGGGTTTGCAGGTCCTGAAGCGCCAGCTGTTTTTCTTCTGCCGTCACGGTATGTTTTTTCGGACCATGAGAGGCATACAGCATGCCCATGTCGCTCGCCATACGACGATCCATGATCTCGCGAGGAATAATGCGCACCGGATTAATCCCACCTTTTACCGCCGGGAACAGAAAACGGAAGCACTCGTCGTCCCCCACTTTCTGCACCGCGGCAATCTGCTCGAGATTAATCTTCATATAGCCAATCACCTCGGCATCAGGTGCCTGCTGCAAACGCGCCATCTGCATCTGCAGGATCTGCGGCTGAATGGCGTCAATAATCTGCTGCTCGCTTTTTCCGGCCTCTTTCATCTGTGCCGACTGGTTGCGGATATGCTCCCACAGCGCAGGTTCCTGCTCTTTAATGACCTGATAAACAGGCATGGTCAGCATCGCATCTTCGAATTTCTGCGCTTCCGTTTTCCCATAGTCCGGGCTTTCGCGCGGAATCAGGTAATGCACGTCAAACAGATTCCAGCCGACGATCGCAACCACGAAAATCACCCCGCCCGCGATCTTGCCAATCCAGCCTTTTTTGCGAAATACCCCCACGATGATGGCGATAACCGCGCCGATATACCCTGCCAGTAATACGTGTGCCCAGTTCATTGAATTTCCTTACCCAAATCAATCGTTATTCCGGGGATTATGCTTCCCCGTGATGAGTTTCGATTATTGCGGTAAAGATGAACGATTTCCAGCCACCAAATTTTTCTGCTGAAGGCTAGAAAGGTGTAAGGCGCAGGCGGATAACTTATACCGGCACGCCGCTATGAAAGCGGAACTCATTATCGGGAGAAGTGATAAGCGCAGCTTCCACTTCCCCAAAAAAACGCACCCGATCGCCAATGTCGTTCGCCGAAATCTGCTGTGCCAGCGCCAGATAATCCTGATAGTGCCGCGCCTCGGATCGCAGCAGCGACAGATAAAAGGCCTGCAAATCCGCCTCCAGATAAGGCGCCAACGCAGCAAAGCGCTCGCAGGAGCGGGCTTCGATATACGCTCCGCAAATCAGCTTATCAATCAGCGTCAGCGGCTCGTGGGTTCGCACCTCTTTGAGCATGCCTTTGGCATAGCGGCTGGCGGTGATTTTGACATAGGGAATATTGCGACGCTGCATCGCCTCACGCACCTGCCAGAAGTGGTGCAGCTCCTCTTTAATCAACAGCACCATGCTGTCTATCAACTGACGTCCCCACGGGTCGTCGGTCTGCGGCATCGCGCTTTTGTTTATCTGTTTATTTAGCGCGGCGAAATCCGGCTCTTCTCCCTCACGAAAGGCAAAGGCTTCATACGGCTTAAGCCAGTCGAGCAGCGCCTGCGAACCCGCTTTGTCGGCGACATATTTACGCACCAGCAGCATTGCCGTTTGCGCCGCTTTCAGCTCGCAAACTAAATGGTCAGTCAGCAACAGAGGTAGATTTTCCGGATCGCGGGCTTTATCGAGCCATGCCTGAGGCGTTTTACAGTGCAGAAAGTTGAGAACCGGGGAGAGTATTTGCGGGTAATCCATACCGAAATCCTTGCCTACGGCAGCGGGCGCTGCCGTAGGTGATAAGATGACTTAGTGACGTACGCCGTCGTCTTCTTCGTCGACGTAATCTTCGTCGTCATCGCCTTCTTCGCCGTTCGGGTCTTCGTAGTAGGTGCCCCAACCGTCGTATTCCACTTCAAATTTCTCGGCCAGGTTCATCAGTTGCTCAACCTGTGCGTCAATCAGCTCGGCATTCAGCGCGCATTCACTGAGGATGTCGCAGCAGATCACGGTGTCGCCTTCTTCCACTTCCAGCTCTTCCGGCTCAGTCACTTCATAGCCCAGCTTGAACGCTTCGACTGCCGCTTTTTCCAGGCTTTCGAAATCGTCAGCGGAAAGGTGGTGCTCAATGGTGTACAGCGCGTCAGGATCGCTGCCGTCTTCCAGCAGTTCTTCAATAATCAGACGTGTTTCTTCACGCTGCTCTTCCAGGTGTTCCGGGTTTGCCATGGCTCTTTCCTCATAATGTGGCTGATACTCTTATTGTCACATACCGTTGCCATTGCCTCCACCTTTCCGATAAAGATTTGTTATTGGGGTTGCAAATGAATATTCATACATATAAAGTGAATTTTAATTCAATAAGTGGCTTGAGCCAGGTGAGGGAAAAATGTCTACTCTGTATAAAAAGAACTTCTTAAAATTACTCGATTTTACCCCTGCAGAAATCACCACGCTGCTGCAACTCGCGGCAAAACTAAAAGCGGATAAAAAAAGCGGCACGGAGTCGCCGAACCTGACCGGTAAAAACATCGCGCTCATCTTCGAAAAAGACTCGACCCGCACCCGATGCTCTTTCGAAGTTGCCGCTTACGATCAGGGCGCTCGCGTCACTTATCTTGGTTCCAGCGGCAGCCAGATTGGCCATAAAGAGTCGATTAAAGACACCGCGCGCGTGCTGGGCCGCATGTATGACGGCATTCAGTATCGCGGCTACGGCCAGGAAGTGGTCGAAACGCTGGCCGAGTACTCCGGCGTGCCGGTGTGGAACGGCTTGACCGACGAATTCCATCCGACGCAGCTGCTGGCTGACCTGCTGACCATGCAGGAGCATCTGCCGGGCAAAGCATTCAACGAAATGACGTTGGTCTATGCCGGAGACGCGCGCAACAACATGGGTAACTCCATGCTGGAAGCCGCAGCGTTAACCGGACTGGATCTGCGCCTTGTCGCGCCAAAAGCGTGCTGGCCGGAAGAGAGCCTGGTGGCCGAGTGTAAAGCGCTGGCGCAGAAAAACGGCGGCAACGTGACGCTGACGGAAGATATCGCCGCAGGCGTAAAAGGGGCCGATTTTATCTATACCGACGTGTGGGTCTCGATGGGCGAAGCCAAAGAGAAGTGGGCGGAACGTATTGCGCTGCTGCGCGACTATCAGGTGAATAGCGCCATGATGAAGCTGACCGGCAACCCGCAGGTCAAATTCCTTCACTGCCTGCCTGCATTCCATGATGACCAGACGACGCTGGGTAAGAAAATGGCCGCTGAGTACGGTATGCACGGTGGGATGGAAGTGACCGACGAGGTCTTTGAATCACCAGCCAGCATCGTGTTTGATCAAGCTGAAAACCGCATGCACACTATCAAAGCCGTGATGGTGGCGACGCTGAGCCAATAAGCGGGCTACGCCCTGGCCTGACGGTCAGGGCGTGACTTCTCAGGCAACCAGCAGTTTCACCACCAGCTTACGCACTTTCGCCGGCGTGCCGACAGCGCACAGCGGTTTATGTACTTCACCCGGGTAAAACACCACGAAGTCACCTTCGCTCATCACCACCATTTTTTCCTGCACGCCTTCCGGCAGGAAAGCGATGTCTTTGTCGGCCAGCCAGTCAGTGTCCGGTTTGCCCGCAGGCTGGGTGCTGAACGCCATCCCTTCCTGACCACTCAGCACCACCTGGATATCCAGGTAACGCGCGTGATACTCGGCGCGACGCTCGGCAAATGGCTCGGTCATGTTTTCTGAAACCATATAAAACAGACGGTTGCCGTCAATGTCGTATTTCCCTTCCGGGGTTTCCGCGGTAACGTTAGCCTTAATGTAGGCAATCGCCTGACGCAGTTCTTCCGGCAGCCAGGACTGCACGTTGTGAATATTGCCAATAATCATGATGACTCCACAAATAAAACAATGTTTCAATTTTTAGTTGTTATACGTAAATTCGCGATACCATACCAGCACTTTTTACCCTGTTATTGCGGTCCTGCCGGTTTAGCGCACAGTTTGTGCCAGACGAGTGGCGCTAAGAATTTAAATGCATAAAAAGCGAATACTCATTCTATGAGAATCGTTTTCGTTGATTAAAATGTGAATTCAGCGCTTGATCCCTTACCAAAGCTGCGTATAATGCCAGCCGTTTTGCCGGGAGGAATTATGGTTCAGTGTGTACGACATCGCGTCTTACCGCGTCTGAAAAAAGACGCTGGCCTGCCGTTTTTCCTTTCCGTTGCATCCGTATTCGTAAAGCCCCTTATTTAAGGGGCTTTTTTTTGCGCCGTCGTCAGGAGATAAACATGGCTAATCCGCTGTATCAAAAACACATCATTTCCATAAACGATCTCAGCCGCGAAGACCTTGAGCTGGTTTTGGCGACCGCCGCTAAACTGAAAGCCAATCCGCAGCCGGAGCTGCTGAAGCACAAGGTCATTGCCAGCTGTTTCTTCGAAGCCTCGACGCGTACCCGCCTCTCGTTTGAAACCTCGATGCATCGCCTGGGCGCCAGCGTGGTGGGTTTTTCCGACAGCGCCAACACCTCGCTCGGCAAAAAAGGCGAAACCCTGGCTGACACCATCTCCGTCATCAGCACCTACGTCGACGCCATCGTGATGCGTCACCCGCAGGAAGGAGCGGCGCGTCTGGCGACCGAATTCTCCGGCGGTATTCCGGTACTCAACGCCGGTGACGGCGCAAACCAGCACCCGACGCAAACGCTGCTGGATCTGTTCACCATTCAGGAAACCCAGGGCCGTCTCGAAAATCTCAACATCGCGATGGTTGGTGACCTGAAGTATGGCCGTACCGTGCACTCGCTGACCCAGGCGCTGGCGAAATTTAACGGTAACCGCTTCTACTTCATCGCCCCGGACGCGCTGGCGATGCCGCAGTACATCCTCGATATGCTCGACGAGAAAGGTATCGCCTGGAGCCTGCATAGCGCGATTGAAGAGGTGATGGCCGAGGTCGACATTCTCTACATGACCCGCGTGCAGAAAGAGCGTCTCGACCCGTCCGAATACGCCAACGTGAAAGCGCAGTTTGTCCTGCGCGCCGCAGACCTGGTCGGCGCACGCGACAATATGAAAGTGCTGCACCCGTTGCCGCGCATTGACGAGATCACTACCGATGTCGATAAGACGCCGCACGCCTGGTACTTCCAGCAGGCCGGCAACGGCATCTTCGCCCGCCAGGCGTTACTGGCACTGGTACTGAATAGCGAACTGGCTCTGTAAGAGGGAATGACGATGACACACGACAACAAATTGCAGGTAGAAGCCATCAAACGTGGCACCGTGATCGACCACATCCCGGCACAGGTCGGTTTTAAACTGCTGACGCTGTTCAAGCTGACCGAAACTGACCAGCGCATCACCATCGGTCTGAACCTGCCGTCCGGTGAAATGGGCCGCAAAGATCTGATCAAAATTGAGAATACCTTCCTCACTGACGAGCAGGTTAACCAACTGTCGCTGTACGCCCCACAGGCTACCGTGAACCGTATCGACAACTATGAAGTGGTGGGCAAATCGCGTCCGAGCCTGCCGGATCGTATTGAGAGCGTGCTGGTGTGCCCAAACAGCAACTGCATCAGCCACGCTGAGCCGGTTTCCTCCAGCTTTGCAGTGAAAAAACGCGCCGATGACGTTGCACTCAAATGCAAATACTGTGAAAAAGAGTTTTCCCATTATGTGGTGCTGGCCAACTAATTGCGGTTGGTATTGGAATTAGGCGTCCCTATAATGGCTACGACCTAATTACTGCAGTTCATCTGGAGATATCATGAGCAAAACTATTGCGACGGAAAATGCACCAGCAGCTATCGGCCCATACGTTCAGGGCGTTGACCTGGGCAGCATGATCATCACTTCCGGTCAGATCCCGGTTGACCCGAAAACCGGCAGCGTGCCGGAAGACGTGTCCGCACAGGCGCGTCAGTCGCTGGAAAACGTCAAAGCGATCGTCGAGGCCGCGGGCCTGAAAGTGGGCGATATCGTAAAAACGACCGTTTTCGTAAAAGATCTCAACGATTTCGCGACCGTTAACGCCACTTACGAAGCGTTCTTCACCGAGCACAATGCCACCTTCCCGGCGCGTTCCTGCGTTGAAGTGGCGCGTCTGCCGAAAGACGTGAAGATTGAAATCGAAGCGATTGCCGTACGTCGCTAATTTCGATGCAGTATGAAGAAAGGCAGCCAATGGCTGCCTTTTTTGATGTTATACGCGGGATTACTGCCAGCCATAGCGGCGGCTAAAGAACCCTTTCACCATCTGCGTCAGCGTCATATAACCCACCAGAATCGCCACCAGCCACGGGAAGTAGCTCAGCGGTAATGCTTCTAATTGCAGATAGCTTGCCAGCGGTGAGAACGGCAGCGCGATACCGACCGCCATCACCAGCAGCGTCATCGCGAACAGCGGCCAAGCGGCGCGGCTTTGCACGAATGGAATGCGGCGGGTACGAATCATATGCACAATCAGCGTCTGCGACAGCAGCCCTTCAATAAACCAGCCGGACTGGAACAGCGTCTGCATTTCCGGCGTATTGGCCTTAAATACCCACCACATCAGGCAGAAGGTCAGAATATCGAAGATAGAGCTAATCGGCCCGAAGAACACCATAAAGCGCCCCAGATCCGCCGGATTCCAGCGCTGCGGTTTACGAATCTGCTCATCGTCAACGTTATCGAACGGCAGCGCCACCTGGGATACATCGTACAGCAGGTTCTGAATCAGTAAGTGTAACGGCAGCATCGGCAGGAACGGCAGGAAGGCGCTGGCCACCAGCACGCTGAAGACGTTACCGAAGTTCGAGCTGGCGGTCATCTTGATGTATTTGAGCATGTTCGAGAAGGTACGACGCCCTTCGATCACGCCCTCCTCCAGCACCATCAGGCTCTTTTCCAACAGAATAATATCAGCCGCTTCACGAGCAATATCCACCGCGCCATCCACGGAAATACCGATGTCCGCCGCGCGCAGCGCCGGGGCATCGTTGATGCCGTCACCCATAAAGCCCACCACGTGCCCTTCCCGTTTCAGCAAGGTCACAATGCGTTCTTTGTGCATCGGCGTCAGACGGGCAAACAGCGTGGTGCGCGCCGCAAGCTGCGCCAGTTCGTCATCGCTGAGGTGCTCAATATCGCTACCGATAATCACTTCGCCCGCGTCCAACCCAACTTCGTGGCACACTTTTGCCGCCACCAGCTCGCTGTCGCCGGTGAGAATTTTTACCGTAATGCCGCTGGCCTTCAGCGCTTTCAGCGCCGGCGCGGTGGTCTCTTTCGGCGGATCGAGGAAGGCGATATAGCCTTCGAGGATCAGGTCAGACTCATCAATGCGCTGGTAGTCGCCTTCACGGGACGGCAGGTATTTGCTCGCCACGGCGACCACACGCAGCCCCTGACGGTTCAGGGTGTCGGTCACGCGCTTAATTCGGCGCAGCATGGTCTCATCCAGCGGTACGATTTCGCCGTTGTGATACACCTGGGTGCAAACGTTGAGAATCTCCTGCAACGCACCTTTGCAAATCAGCTTGTGCACGTCCGGCTTTTCACTCACCACCACCGACATGCGGCGGCGTTCGAAATCAAACGGGATCTCATCGATTTTCTGCCAGTCGGTCGAGAGCTGGCGCGCTACCGCCTCATCGACGCCTTCGAGCACCGCGGTATCCAGCAGATTCTTCAGCCCGGTCTGGTAATGGCTGTTCAGCCACGCGGTTTGCAGCACGCGCTCGCTCACCTTGCCGGAGACATCGGTATGGTTCTCCAGCACGATTTTATCCTGCGTCAGGGTGCCCGTTTTATCCGTGCAGAGAATGTCCATCGCGCCAAAGTTCTGAATGGCGTCGAGGTGCTTGACGATAACCTTCTGTTTTGACAGCTTCACCGCGCCACGCGCCAGCGTCGAGGTGACGATCATCGGCAGCATTTCTGGCGTCAGGCCAACGGCTACGGAGAGGGCAAACAGCGCCGCTTCCCACCAGTCGCCTTTGGTGTAGCCGTTAATCACCAGCACAATCGGCGCCATCACCAGCATAAAGCGGATCAGCAACATGCTGACGCGGCTGATACCCTTCTGGAAGGCGTTCGGCTCGCTCTCCTGCTCGCTCACGCGCCCGGCCAGTTGCCCGAACCAGGTATTGGCGCCAGTGGCAATCACCATCGCCTGCGCGGTGCCGCTGACCACGTTGGTGCCCATAAAGCACAGGGTGTCGCACTCAAGCGGGTTGGTTTGCTGCGGCTCGCGGGTCTGCGCCACTTTCTCAACCGGCAAGGATTCTCCGGTCAGCGATGCCTGGGCCACAAACAGGTCACGCGCCTGAATCACGCGCAGATCCGCCGGGATCATATCCCCGGCGGCAAGCTTGATAATATCGCCCGGCACCAGTTGGTCGATAGGCAGTTCCACCCAGTTGCTCTCGCCCTTGTCATTGATGACGCGCAGCACCGTCGCGGTGTTGCTCACCATCGCTTTCAGGGTATCCGCCGCTTTGGTCGAACGGGCTTCCTGGACAAAGTTCAGCAGCGTAGAAATACCCACCATCAGCACAATCACTACCGCGGCGAACAGGTCTTCCGTGGCGTAGGAGACGGCGGCCAGCACGGTCAGCAGAATGTTGAACGGGTTACGGTAGCAGAGCCACAGATGCACCCACCACGGCTGCGGCTGCTGAGCCGGCAGCTGGTTTTCACCGTGAGTGGCGCGCGCCAACTCGACTTCAGCCGCGTTCAGCCCTTCCGGGTGCGTGTTAAAGGTGTGCCACAGTTCCTGTTCATTGAGCCGGGCCATTTTCAGGCAGTGCTCGCTGAGCGAGGATGGAATCGGCGTATGGGCGACGCTTTGCTGAGTCGGCATCGGATCGCGCTGTACCAGACGGCGCGGAAGGTGGCGGCCAAGCTGTGCGAACAGCTGCCGGGTTAAATTTTTCAGCATACAAAATCCCCCTGCAGTCGCCAGACGCGACCGCAGTCAGGCCTACGGGCACAGCTAATCTGTACCGCACAGGCACTTAATTTTTATCTTGCAGGGACATGATTAAGGAATGTCACTGCCTCACATCATCGGCAAGGCAGCGCAAAACTGACTTACCGGAACGTTACTCTCCAGCGCGAGAGAGGTGTGGGATCGGGATCCATAAAGCCTCCGGTAAGGTTGATAGTAGAAAACGCCGCGCATTATACGCAGAAAATCATAAGTTTTGTGGCTATTAGGGCGATATAATAACGGCAGGTAATTCAACGGCACGTCAACCATCGGGTCTGACGGTAAAATATTCACGTGGGGCAACTATATGCAAAATCGGCTGACCATCAAAGACATCGCTCGCCTGAGCGGTGTTGGCAAATCAACCGTCTCCCGCGTGCTGAATAACGAAAGTGGCGTCAGTGAACGTACCCGCGAGCGCGTGGAAGCGGTGATGTTCCAGCACGGCTTCTCCCCTTCTCGCTCCGCGCGCGCCATGCGCGGGCAAAGCGATAAAGTGGTCGCCATTATCGTCACTCGCCTGGATTCGCTGTCGGAAAATCTGGCGGTGCAAACCATGCTGCCCGCCTTCTACGAGCAGGGCTACGACCCCATTATGATGGAAAGCCAGTTCTCGCCCGAAAAGGTCGTAGAACATCTGGCGATGCTCAAGCGCCGCAATATCGATGGCGTGATCCTGTTTGGGTTTACCGGCGTCACCGAAGAGACGCTGGCCAACTGGCAGCCCTCTCTGGTGCTGATGGCCCGCGATGCCAGCGGTTTCTCCTCAGTTTGCTATGACGATCACGGCGCCATCACACTGCTGATGCAGCGCCTGTATGAACGCGGCCACCGCCATATCAGCTTCCTCGGGGTACCACCGAGCGATGTCACCACCGGACAGCGCCGTCATGATGCCTATCAGACCTTTTGCCAGCGCCATCAGCTCACGCCGATGGCCGCGCTACCGGGCCTGGCGATGAAACAGGGCTACGACTTCGCACGTGAGGTCATTGCCCCCGAGACCACTGCGCTCATTTGCGCCACCGATACCCTGGCGCTGGGCGTCAGCAAATATTTCCAGGAACAGCGCATCGAGAGCGTCCAGCTAGCGAGCGTCGGCAACACCCCGCTGACCAAGTTCCTGCATCCAGAAATTATCACCGTCGATCCCGGCTATGCCGAGGCCGGACGCCGCGCCGCAGAACAGCTGATCGCCCTGATCGGCGGTAAGCGCGAACCGCAGCAGATAGTGATCCCCGCCATCCTCGCCTAAGCGTAAAGTCTGCTTTAATGTGATCTTTGCTGCGTTTCGGGAACGTTCCCATTTTCCCAAATGCGTAAACCCGCTACGCTTATATTCAGCGTATTACTCACTGTTCATATCCTGAGTCCGTCAGGTTACCCATACCAGGGCAGTCTGAATTGGCGGTTATCGGGGAGATCTTATCTCTGTTTGAAGGCCCTATCATGAGCAAAAAAATAGAACAAAAGAACATCGATAAACTTATCGAGCTGGTTGGCGGACGCGAAAACATCGCCACCGTCAGCCATTGCATCACGCGCCTGCGTTTTGTGCTGAACGATCCGGCCAAAGCCAATCCGAAAGCCATCGAAGAACTGCCGATGGTGAAGGGCTGCTTTACCAACGCCGGGCAGTTCCAGGTGGTGATCGGCACCGAAGTGGGCGACTACTATCAGGCGCTGCTCGCCACCACCGGCCAGACCGGCGTGGACAAAGAGCAAGCCAAACAGGCGGCGCGCCAGAACATGAAATGGCACGAGCAGATGATCTCCCACTTCGCCGAGATCTTCTTCCCGCTGCTGCCGGCGCTGATCAGCGGGGGTTTGATCTTAGGCTTCCGTAACGTGATCGGCGATCTGCCGATGAGCAACGGCCAGACGCTGGCGCAGATGCACCCGTCGCTGCAAACCATCTATGACTTCCTGTGGCTGATTGGCGAAGCTATCTTCTTCTACCTGCCAGTCGGTATCTGCTGGTCGGCGGTGAAGAAAATGGGCGGTACGCCGATTCTCGGCATCGTGCTCGGCGTGACGCTGGTTTCCCCACAACTGATGAACGCCTATCTGCTGGGTCAGCAGGTGCCGGAAGTGTGGAACTTCGGCCTGTTTACCATCGCTAAAGTCGGCTACCAGGCGCAGGTTATCCCGGCGCTGCTGGCAGGTCTGACCCTCGGCTTTATTGAGACGCGCCTTAAGCGCATCGTGCCGGACTACCTGTACCTCGTTATCGTACCGGTGTGCTCGCTGATTCTGGCGGTATTCCTTGCTCACGCGATTATCGGGCCATTCGGTCGCCTGATTGGCGATGGCGTTGCTTTCGCCGTGCGTCACCTGTTGACCGGCAGCTTCGCGCCGATTGGCGCCGCGCTGTTCGGCTTCCTGTATGCGCCGCTGGTGATTACCGGCGTGCACCAGACCACGCTGGCCATTGATATGCAGATGATTCAGAGCATGGGCGGCACCCCGGTGTGGCCAATGATTGCCCTGTCGAACATCGCGCAGGCGTCTGCCGTCGTCGGCATTATCATCTGCAGCCGTAAGGCCAAAGAGCGTGAAATCTCCGTTCCGGCGGCTATCTCTGCCTACCTCGGCGTCACCGAACCGGCCATGTACGGGATCAACCTGAAGTACCGCTTCCCGATGCTCTGCGCGATGATTGGTTCCGGTATCGCGGGCCTGCTGTGCGGCCTGTACGGCGTGCTGGCGAACGGTATCGGCGTCGGCGGCCTGCCGGGCATCCTGTCAATCAAACCGACCTTCTGGGGCGTTTATAGCATCGCGATGATCATCGCCGTGGTCGTGCCGATTATTCTGACCATGATGGTATACAAGCGCAAAGAGAGTCAGGGCACGCTGCCCGTCATGTAAACACATCTTCTTCGGGGCGCATTTGCGCCCCTGATTCTTATTCGAGGACAACCCAATGAATAAACTACCTCACTGGTGGCAAAACGGCGTGATTTACCAGATCTACCCGAAAAGCTTCCAGGACACGACCGGCAGCGGAACGGGAGATCTGCGCGGCGTGACCTCACGGCTCGACTATCTGCAAAAGCTCGGCGTTGATGCCCTCTGGATAACACCGTTCTACGTCTCTCCGCAGGTGGATAACGGTTACGATATTGCTGACTACACCGAGATCGACCCCTCTTACGGCACGCTCGACGATTTTGATAAGCTGGTTGCCGAAGCACATCAGCGCGGCATTCGTATCGTGCTGGACATGGTGCTCAACCACACCTCCACCCACCATGCGTGGTTTAAAGAATCGCTGAATAAAGAGAGCCCGTACCGCCAGTTCTATATCTGGCGCGACGGTACCCCGGACACCCCGCCGAATAACTGGCGTTCGAAATTTGGCGGCAACGCCTGGCAGTGGGATGCGGCCAGCGGGCAGTACTATCTGCATCTGTTCGCCACCGAGCAGGCGGATCTCAACTGGGAAAACGAGGCGGTACGCGCCGAGCTGAAAAAGGTCTGTGAGTTCTGGGCCGATCGCGGCGTCGATGGCCTACGTCTCGACGTTATCAACCTCATCTCTAAAGACCAGTCCTTCCCGGACGATCATCAGGGCGACGGCCGCCGCTTCTATACCGATGGCCCACGCGCGCATGAGTTTTTACAGGAATTCAGCCGCGATGTCTTTACGCCGCGCAACCTGATGACCGTCGGCGAGATGTCCTCCACCTCCCTCGAAAACTGTCAGCAATATGCCTCTCTCGACGGTAAAGAGCTGTCGATGACCTTTAATTTCCACCACCTGAAGGTGGACTACCCTGGCGGCGAGAAGTGGACGCTGGCGCGTCCGGATTTCGTGGCGCTGAAATCACTGTTTAGTCACTGGCAGCAAGGCATGCACAACCGGGCGTGGAACGCGCTGTTCTGGTGTAACCACGACCAGCCGCGCATCGTCTCCCGCTTTGGTGACGAAGGTGAATATCGCATCACGGCGGCGAAGATGCTGGCGATGGTGCTGCATGGCATGCAGGGGACGCCGTACATCTATCAGGGCGAAGAGATTGGCATGACCAACCCGCACTTCACGACGATAGAGCAGTACCGCGACGTTGAAAGCCACAACATGTATAACGAGCTGCTGGCGCAGGGGCGCGATGCCGACGAACTGCTGGCGATTCTGGCCAGCAAATCCCGCGACAACAGCCGTACGCCGATGCAGTGGGATGCCAGCCCTAACGCCGGATTTACCACTGGCGAACCGTGGATTGGCGTCAGCCATAACTTTGCCGACATCAACGTTGAAGGTGCGCTGGCCGATCCTGATTCCGTGTTTTACGCCTACCAGCAGTTGATTGCACTGCGTAAATCCGAACCGGTGCTGACCTGGGGCGACTACCAGGATCTGCTGCCGGAGCATCCGTCGCTGTGGTGTTACCGCCGTCAGTGGCAGGGGCAGACGCTGCTGGTCGCCGCGAACCTCAGCGGCGAGCCGCAGGACTGGGAGCCACCGGCGGGCTCCACCGATGGCGAAGTGCTGATGAGCAACTACGCCACCCCAGCAGGCATGACGCTGCGACCGTTTGAAGCCATCTGGTGGCTACAGCGTTAAACCTCAGGCCCGGTAGCGCCCCGCTGCCGGGCTTCTTCGCATCCCGCTGTTTTTCGGTCCTTTTTTGGACACTTCTTGAGCATAAAAATTTACATTACCCTCAACGCCTGTCATCTGTACTCTTGCATTTTTACTTTGTTCTGAATCAATAAAAGCGCAAACATCTTTGATGCAAATCACTACATATAGAACTTAAAATGCGTCCCGGCCCTACATATGGTATTTATCGTCTATCATTGCACAATGAGAATCACGAAAAAGATAGCCGGTATGTGGATAACCTGGGCCGCACGCGGGGGAAAGTATTGGTTAATGGAGTAAATACGCCAATCGCTGTTTTCCCACCTCTGTGGATAACCTGTTCTTATAAATATTGGAGTGATCATGACACCGCATGTGATGAAACGAGATGGCTGTAAAGTGCCGTTCAAATCAGAGCGCATCAAAGAAGCAATTCTGCGTGCAGCTAAAGCAGCGGGAGTCGATGACGCAGACTATTGCGCCACCGTCGCAGCAATCGTTAGCCAACAAATGCAGGACCAGTCGCAGGTTGATATCAACGAAATCCAGACCGCCGTTGAAAACCAGCTGATGTCCGGGCCGTACAAACAGCTCGCTCGCGCCTACATCGAATATCGCCATGACCGCGACAGCCAGCGCGAGAAGCGCGGCCGCCTGAACCAGGAAATTCGCGGTCTGGTTGAGCAGACCAACTCGGCGCTGCTTAACGAAAACGCCAACAAAGACAGCAAAGTGATCCCGACCCAGCGCGACCTGCTGGCCGGTATCGTCGCCAAACACTACGCTCGCCAGCACCTGCTGCCGCACGACGTGGTCATGGCGCACGAGCGCGGCGTGATTCACTACCACGACCTCGACTACTCGCCGTTCTTCCCGATGTTCAACTGTATGCTGATCGATCTGAAAGGCATGCTGACCCAGGGCTTCAAAATGGGTAACGCGGAAATTGAGCCGCCGAAATCCATCTCGACCGCCACGGCGGTAACGGCGCAGATTATCGCGCAGGTCGCCAGCCACATTTATGGCGGTACCACCATCAACCGCATTGATGAAGTGCTGGCGCCGTTCGTCACTGAAAGCTTCAACAAGCACCGTAAAATCGCCAACGAATGGCAGATTCCGAACGCGGAAGAATACGCTCGTTCCCGCACGGAGAAAGAGTGCTACGACGCCTTCCAGTCGCTGGAGTATGAAGTCAACACGCTGCATACCGCCAACGGCCAGACCCCGTTCGTCACCTTTGGTTTCGGCCTCGGCACCAGCTGGGAATCGCGTCTGATTCAGCAGTCCATTCTGCGTAATCGTATCGCGGGCCTCGGCAAAAACCGCAAAACCGCGGTGTTCCCGAAGCTGGTGTTCGCCATTCGCGACGGCCTGAACCACAAGCCGGGCGATGCCAACTACGACATCAAACAGCTGGCACTGGAGTGCGCCAGCAAGCGCATGTATCCGGACATCCTCAACTACGATCAGGTGGTGAAAGTCACCGGTTCGTTTAAAACTCCGATGGGCTGCCGCAGCTTCCTCGGCGTGTGGGAGAATGAAAACGGCGAGCAGGTGCATGATGGGCGTAACAACCTCGGCGTGATCAGCCTTAACCTACCGCGTATTGCGCTGGAAGCGAAAGGTGATGAAGCCGCGTTCTGGTCACTGCTGGACGAACGTCTGGTGCTGGCGCGTAAAGCGCTGATGACCCGTATTGCTCGCCTGGAAGGGGTGAAAGCCCGTGTCGCGCCAATCCTCTACATGGAAGGGGCCTGCGGCGTGCGTCTGAAAGCCGACGACGACGTTTCAGAAATCTTCAAAAACGGTCGTGCCTCTATCTCTCTGGGCTACATCGGTATCCACGAGACCATCAACGCGCTGTTCGGCAATCAGCATATGTACGACAACGAAATGCTGCGTGAAAAAGGCGTGGCGATCGTTCAGCGTCTGCGCGATGCCGTTGACCAGTGGAAAGAGGAAACCGGCTACGGTTTCAGCCTGTACAGCACGCCAAGCGAAAACCTGTGCGACCGCTTCTGCCGTCTCGACACCGCCGAATTTGGCGTGGTGGAAGGCGTTACCGACAAAGGCTACTACACCAACAGCTTCCACCTCGACGTGGAGAAGAAAGTTAACCCGTACGACAAAATCGACTTTGAAGCACCGTACCCGCCGCTGGCGAACGGCGGCTTCATTTGCTATGGCGAATATCCGAACATTCAGCACAACCTGAAAGCGCTGGAAGACGTGTGGGACTACAGCTACCAGCACGTGCCGTACTACGGCACCAACACGCCGATCGACGAATGCTACGAGTGCGGCTTTACCGGTGAGTTCGAGTGCACCAGCAAAGGCTTCACCTGCCCGAAATGCGGTAACCATGACGCGGCTCGCGTGTCGGTCACCCGCCGCGTGTGCGGCTACCTCGGCAGCCCGGATGCTCGTCCGTTCAACGCCGGTAAACAGGAAGAAGTGAAGCGCCGCGTTAAGCACCTGGGTAACGGGCAGCTCGGTTAAGGCCGGGCGGTTTATCCCCTCACCCTAGCCCTCTCCCCTCAGGGGAGAGGGAACCGTTTTACCGCTCGCTGTACGACCGTATACCGGCCAAAAATCTGGAACGCGAAAATGAACTTCCATCAATACTATCCGGTTGATATCGTCAACGGCCCCGGCACGCGCTGCACCCTGTTTGTTGCCGGCTGCGTTCACGAATGTCCTGGCTGCTATAACAAGAGCACCTGGCGCGTGAACTCTGGCCAGCCGTTCACCGCCGAGATGGCCGACCGCATCATCGCCGACCTTAACGACACCCGCGTCAAGCGCCAGGGAATTTCGCTCTCCGGCGGCGACCCGTTGCATCCGCAAAATGTGCCGGAGATCCTCAAGCTGGTGAAGCGCATCCACGCTGAATGCCCAGGCAAAGATATCTGGGTGTGGACCGGTTACAAGATTGACGAACTGAATGCCGCGCAGATGGAGGTTGTCGACCTGATCAACGTGCTGGTTGACGGAAAGTTTGTGCAGGATTTAAAAGACCCGGCGCTGATCTGGCGCGGCAGCAGCAATCAGGTGGTTCACCACCTGCGCTAATCGCTTTCGTCAGCCGTTTAAAACCGGCTGACGCACTCCATCGCCACCGCCTTAAACTCATCAAAGCTGCGGGTCGCTGCCAGGCGCGCCATCGCTCGCTCGCGCAGGAAAGTGACAAAAATATCGTAGATAGCCATCGCCTCTTCATACTCACTTTTACTGATCGCCAGCAGGAAGATGATGTGTGCGGTTTCGTCGCCCCAGGCGATACCGTGGGGAGCAATAACGGTATATACCACGGTCTTCTGCGCCAGCAGCCCTAAGGCGTGCGGCAGCGCAATGCCGTCGCCGAGCATGGTGCTGACAATGGCTTCACGCTCCACCACCGACGCGTGGAATGCGGCATCAACAAAACCTTCCTGCTGCAACTGCTGGCATAGCTCGGCAAACAGGGTTTGCTGATCCATCGGCGCGTCTATCACGCGGAAATGCGCTTCATCGAAGTATTTGTTGAGCATAAATGGGCGGGTACGGTCCACCAGCACCAGCTTACCGATTTGGTCCAGCTGATAGTCGGTGGGGAACGGGGCAATCGTGATAACGGGTTTATCTTTTTCGCTAATACGTACCGTCGAGATGACGAAATCTTCCGCCACCGTCGCCCGCTGTTCGTACTCGCGCTGGGAGAGCGTGGCGCCAATTTCTACCTGCGGATATTTACGCTGCAAAATAGCTTCAATCATCCGCACCATCGCGTTACCCGCATCGCAGACCAGCAGCACCTGCGGCTGACGTTGATAGCCAATGTTGTAGTGGCGCTCCAGCCCGACGCCAATATGCAGCACCAGAAAACCAATCTCGTTTTCACTGATGGCGTACGGCGTATATTTTCCCCAACTGGAGACGGCCGCCAGCGTCATGTCCCAGGCCATGGGATAGTGCTGCTTGATGTTATCGAGCAACGGGTTGGGGATCATTATCTGGTAACGCACCCGGGTAATCATGGTTTTGATATGGGTCAGCAGGTCGGCATGCAGCTGGGCGTCGTCCAGTAGATTGTAGTTATATTGCTGATTGATATAGCTCAGGATGTAGTTCACCAGCGCCTCGTCATCGTCGGCGCTAATGGTTTCCGGGTCGACGTCCTGCACCTGGCGGGCAGCAAGGTGCACGCACAGCCACTCCTCTTCTGCCGGCGAAAAACCTTTCCCTGCCAGTTGTTGCAGAGTATTGGCGAAATCATGGGCGACATCGCGCACGTTTTGCGCCACATCTTCCGCGCTGAAATCCGCCAACGGATACCCGTCGCGTACGCGGCGTACCGCCACCGCACCATACAGACAAATAAAGCGTTCGCCCGCATCGGTCAGACGCACATGGTGACGGGTTAACGTCTCCTGCAGTGTGCCTTCCAGCAGGGTTGGCACACTGGCATCAAACGCCTCTTCACGAATCAGCGGGTTCAGCGGACCCTGCTGGCTTAGCTCCCACAGAAGATCGGTCAGGCAAGCGCGAATAGAGACTTCGCTGCCGAACAGCTTCATGCCGTGACGCGGACGCGTCTCCAGCGTCAGCTGATAGCGCTGAAAATGCTCGCGTACGTCGACCATATCGCTCTGCAACGTGGCGCGGCTGACAAACCACGAGTCAGCCAGATCCTCCAGCTTGATGGAGAACGCCGACGTTAAAAAGCGCACCAGCAAAAAGTGCACGCGATCCTGAGCGGTACGCGGGATATGCTGCGTTTTCGGCGCACTCTCTTCCAGCGTTTGATAGCGCGTGGGATCGTCGATTTTTAGCTGATAGCCGCTGCCCCGCGTCAGCACAAACTGCGCGCCGTAATGCATCAAAAGCGCATTGAGCGCAGTGATATCGGCGCGTACGGTACGGGTTGAGACCGACAGCCGCTGCGCCAGCTCATCCTGGGGCAGCGTTTCGTTTTGCAGCAGGGTAAAGAGTTGCGCTAAACGTTGGTTGGGAAATCGCATGTCGGTTCCTTCATGTTACGGCTTAAGGTTGCGTGGAAATCACCATCTGAGACGGGCTGCCAACCGGCGTATAGTCCGGTGAAAACGTCAGCTTGCCGTCCTTCGGCGCCACGCTAAAGCGAGTAATATTATCGCTACGCTGATTCATGACATATAGCCAATGTCCTTGCTTATCAAGCGTTAGCGTTCGTGGATAGTCGCCACGCGTCCAGATATCTTCCTGGTGCGACAGACTGCCGTCGGCCATCACGGTGAAGTGAGCGATGCTGTTGTGGAGGCGATTGGCGACATACAGCTGCTTGCCGTCCTGGCTTAACACCAGCCCTGCGGCAAAGCTGGTGCCTTTGTACTCTTTTGGCAACGCTGAAACCGTCTTGCCTTCGCGCAGCTGGCCGCTTTGTTTATCGAGGTGATAAAAGGTCAGCGTGGAGGATTCTTCATTAATCAACCATAGTCCATCACCTGCTGGCGTAAAGACAAAATGTCGCGGCCCGGCCCCTGCCGAGGAGGCGGCGATAAACGGCGGATCGTTCGGCGTCAGCTTGCCGCTGGCGCGATCCATACGATACTGGTAGATGCGGTCCAGCCCCAGATCGGTGGAATACACAAACTGACCGCTCGGATCGCTGGCAACCATGTGCGCGTGCGGGCCGTTATGATCGCTGATGGCAAAACTCCCCTCCGCTGCGGCTGCCGGGCGCGCCGCGCCAGCCGGGCCCTGATCCTGATGCACATCTACCGCCTCGCCCAAACTACCGTCCTCTTTCACCGGCAGCACCGCGATCGACCCGCTCACGTAGTTGGCGACCAGAAGATGACGACCATCCGGCGTCAAGGAGAGATAGACCGGCCCCGCGCCGCCGGAGGCCACCTGATTCAGGCTTTTAAGCTCGCCGTTCGCGGCGATACTCCACGCCTGCACCACGCCTTTTTCCACCTCACTGGCGGCATACAGCGTCTTGCCGTCAGGGCTGACGGTAATCTGCGCGACGTTGGGCAGGGAACTCACCAGCGCTTTATCGTGTAGCGCGCCAGTCTTACCATCCAGCGTAAAACGGTATAGACCTTCGCCATTGGGATTGTAGGTGCCGACCCAGGCATACTGGGTTTGGGCGGTAACCGTGGTAGCAAGCAAAGAGAGTGAAGCAACAAGCAGATGACGAGCGGTTGGCATGGTGACTCCTTGATGGTTCGGTGGGTTTTTCCCCTCACCCTAACCCTCTCCCCAAAGGGGCGAGGGGACCGTTCGGTACTTTTACGCACGATAGGCGCCAAAGGCACAGTCGGTTTTCTCCCTCTCCCCTGTGGGGAGAGGGTCGGGGTGAGGGGCTATCGGCACTACTTAACAAGCTGTTTGGTTATCTCCAGCAGCCGACGCACGTCCGCCGGACGCGTATTGCCGCTGTCTTTATCAATGATTGAGCTGTAAATATGCGGGATAATTTTGCTTACCCCCGCATCCAGCGCAATTTTCAGGATCTCGCCGTAGTTTTCCAGATCGATCCCGCCGGTCGGTTCCAGCCAGAAATCATGGCGCGCGCAGGCTTGCGCCACCGCAATAAACTCATCACGGTGCTTCAGGCCGCCCATCGGGAAGTACTTAATCGAGCTGCCGCCCATGTCTTTCAGCAGGGCAATCGCGGTTTCCAGCGGCACAATACCGTCCGGCGCGTTGCTGGACAGCGGGCCGGTGGAGATCTTAACCATGCCGACGGTGCCGGTTGGGGAGACCAGGCCGTTGACCACGGTCTCGTTCTGCCCTAACAGCGCGCGGCTGGTCGCCACGCCGGTAAAGACCTGGTTAACGTGCTGCGGCTGCACCTGGCGGGAGATTTCGCTGACCATCGCCGACTGGTTCGGGTCGCCCGCGCCCAGGCCGACGGAGAGCGCGTTATCAATCCGCTTTGCGTATTCGCGCATATCGGCCACCGCGCTGGCGATGTCCGGATAGTTTTTGGAGAGCACGCCCACCAGCACATGACCTTCCGCCGCTTCATAAATCTCGCTGGCGTTATCTTTGCTACCGGCCAGCACGTTCAGGCAGACACAGTCACGGTAAAAGTTTGGGGTCAGTTTCATGCGTGATTCTCCTTGTTCAGAACTTCTGCAATACGGCGAGCAACAATCGCTAACTGCTGCGCATCCACGCTGCGGACATCGGCTTCGATAATGCCTTCATTGGCCTTATAGCCACGGAAGTAGATGGCGTATTCGCCCTGCTTCAGCGCCTGCACCAGCTCACCGGTATTCACGCCGGTCGCCGCTTCATCAAATTTAATTTCCGCACGGGCGATATCGCGGCCCGCGCTATCCCACACCACACGCGCGGTGACGCCGTTGAGCGTATTGAGCTGGTTAATGAACGGTGTCATTTTCTCCACCATCTCTTCACCGCTCTCTTTGGTCGCCGTCAGATAGTGCTCAATGGCGCAGGTCAGGCCCAGAATGCCTTCTTTACCGACCTTCATGGCACGTCCAATGCCCATCGACTGGCGTTTCACCCACTCGACGTATTGGGTTTTACCAATCACCAGACCGCTGGTTGGCCCTTCGATCGCCTTCGCGCCGCTGTAGATAACCAGATCCGCCCCCGCACGATAGTAGGCATGCAGATCCTCTTCCGCCGCCGCATCAACGATCAGCGGCAGGTTATGGCTACGCGCCACGCTGGCGGCCTGCGCCACGTTAAGCATGCTTTTCTGCACGCAGTGGTGAGACTTGATATACAGAATGGCCGCCGTACGCGGGGTAATCGCCGCCGCCAGTTGGTCGGCAGAACATTCGTTGGCATAACCCGCTTCCACCAGCTTGCCGCCGCCCAGCGCCACCATGGTGCCGACCGGCGCGCCGAAGTTGACGTTGTGGCCTTTCGGCAGCACGATTTCGTTGTTCTCAATCGGGGTGACATGCAGATTTTCCAGCAGCCAGTCGCTGTCTTTCACCAGCACCGCCGCCACGGATTGCGCAATACCGGCGGACGCGCAGGACACCACGGTCGCCCCTTCAACATCCAGCAGCTTCGCAATATAGGCACCGGTTTTATTCACCAGATCTTTCATCTCAAAGTACTGGTTCATGCCCGCCATCGCAGCTTCCACCACTTCCGGGCGCGGCGTAGAGACGCCGAGTGCGGTCATGCGGCCGGAGGTGTTAATCACTTGCTTTAAATCGTATTTTTCAAAAATTGAAGGCATTTTCCGCGCTCCCTTGTTCGGTCAAATAGCCCTTGCCCGCGCGAATCGCAGCAAGCGGCAGCAGAATCTTGTCAGCCTGAAGGCTCTCTTTTTCGGCATCCACCAGCACCGTTGGCGTCTGCGCGAGGGTAAACAGCGTGATATCCGCGTCGTAACCGACTGCCAGTCGTCCTTTGTGCGTCAGGCGTAAACCCTCAGCGGCATGACAGGTTACGCAATCAATCACCTGCGGCAGCGACATACCGATGGCGAGAAATTTCGACATCACCAGCGCCAGCGAGCGTACCGGGCCGTCGATACGGTTGCGGCAGTAGATATCAGAACTGATGGTGTGCGGCAGAATACCCATCGCAATCGCCCGGCGCGCCACCTCAAAGCTGAAGCTGGCGGTGCCGTGACCGACATCGAGCCGTACACCGCGCTTCAGCGCACGCACGATAGAGCCCCGCAACTCCCCTTGCGGGGTGAGAATGCGGTTCGGTTTGCCGTTGTAGCAGTGGGTGATGATGTCGCCAGCGCTCAGCAGTTCGGCGATTTCATCGAGGTTCGGCGGGTTGTTGCCAATGTGCACCATCAGCGGCAGGTCGCCGTTTTCTTGCTGGATGGCTTTAGCGCGCTCCAGCGGCGTAATGCCGTTTTCGCCGACCACGCTGCTGCTCATGCGCGCTTTCAGGCCGACGATAAAGTCCGGGTGGCGCGCCACCGCCTGCTTCACCGCTTCCGCATCGATATTGGCCATATTGGCCAGTTCGTTTTGGGCAATCAGCCCCACGCGGGAGATGTTGAGCAGCGCATACACGTCGGTCGCAGCTTTGCGGGTCAACTGGTAGAAATCGTCCACGTCATCCGCGCCGGTGCTGCCCGCGTCAATCACGGTGGTGACGCCGGTAGCGATACCGACACTGTCCGGTTCGTCGTGATAAATCGGTGAGTTCGGGTAGCAGTGGACGTGGGAGTCAATCCAGCCGGCGCTGGCGTAGTATTTCCCGTCCAGCGCAATGGTTTTATGGGCAGGCGCGCTAATCTCGCCCAGCGCCGCGATTGAACCGTCCTTGATGGCGATATCAGTCAGGGTATCGTCGACGAGGCGCGCACGGCGCAGGAGTAAATCAAACATATCTCTCTCCTGTTAAGGCGGGCGCCGCGCGCCCGCAGGGTTTAGCTAATCGCTACCGGGAAGATGGAACCGAGGATCATCGCCCCCAGGATCGCGCCGCCGGTGATCGGCTTCTGCCAGATGTAAAACAGCAGTGCGCCAACCAGAGAACCGATGCCGATGGGAATCGAGGCGGTCATCGCGCTGAGGATAATCAACGGGCCAAGGAAGCGGCCGGAGGCGTTACCCGCGCCCATCATCACGTCGGCCCCGTAGGTGGAATCGCTCTGGTTGATGGTAAATTTACGCGCCAGAATGATGATGTAGCCAATCGCCAGACCAATCACCAGCCCGGTAATCAGGGAGGCGATAAAGTTGGTCACCGGGAACATGATGCCCGCGCCGAGCAGCAGCGCCGGAACGCCGAGGCCCACGCCGGTCTGAATCGCCCCGCCAATGTCCAGAATCCCCACCAGCGAACCTTCAATGATTCGGGCAAACAGGAAGCTCGCGCCGAACGCGGCCACCGCGCCGTAAGCCCCGGTATCAATCCCGGCTTTCAGCATCGCCACGAAGGCTACTTCGTTGAAGGCGCCGATGCCGTAGAGGTAGTACATATGCGTCCCGGCAAACACGCCGGAGGAGAGCAGGCCAACGAAGATCGGGAACGACCAGTCGGCATACCAAAAACCTTTATTTTGTTCCATGTCAGGCTCCCGTTATTTGCCGCTGATTGAGCTGTGGATCAGATCCAGCCAGTTCGGTACGGTCAGGTGGAAGGATTCAATCATCTTCATGTCGAAACCGCGGAAGAAGGCACTCAGAACGAACAGCGCAACGATGGCGCCCATCATCACTTTGGTGACGCGATGCCAGCCGCTCTCTTCAACGCCCTTACCAATCAGAATGCCCAGTACCAGACCCGGTACGGCGTTACCCATAATCAGCTGCGCCGCGCCGCCGAAGATGGTGGCCCAGAAGCCTGATTTCTTACCGGCATCAATCGCTGCCAGCCAGAAGATAACTGGCATCACGGTGTTGACCAGCAGGTTGGCCGCCGGAACCAGCACCTTCACGGCGGTGACCTGCAACGCCTGCGGAACGGAAGAGGCCGTCAGGTTAAGGAAGGCCACGACAATCATGCCGATGATGCCGCAGGCAATCGCCATTTTGCGTGGGTCATGCAGCGTCTCACCGACGTTGCGGTTTTTGAGCATCAACGCCGCCGCGCCCCAGTTCGGGATAATGCGGTGGTCAACGTCCTGGGTGAAGGAGCCTGCTGCAACGGAAGAAGCCCAGGCGTTAAAGAAGAAACCGAGGCCAAACGAGAAGTGGGAAGCCGGATCGCCTTCACAGGAGTTCAGCTCGCCCAAGGTACGAAACGCCCCCATCCCCTGCGTGGTGGGCGCGTGAAACATGCGTGCCGCTCCGGCGCCCACGCCGACGCCAACCAGGCCGCCGATAATGAGCGATTTTATTAAAATTATCAGGAACATAGTCTGACCCTTTGGTGAAAATCAGGTGTGCGTGACGAAATCCACTTTATCGATATCAATGGCGGTCACGTTGACGGTAACGTCCAGCTCCACGCTGTACGCTCGTCGTTCACGGCGTAAAAAGAAGAATAAGAACGCCTCTTTTCGTACCGCTTCGCGCGCATGAACAACCTGCACATCCTGTGGCTCAATACGCAGTAAGATATGCGATGATGTTTTCATCACCGCAGCCTGCACGTGGTTCAGGGCATCGGCGAACGCCCGTGTTTTGCTCTCGCCTTTGCCCGTGACCCTCACCGTGGTGGTGAATTGCTCTTTCATACTCAAGCGCCGTACTTCTTCTTCCAGGCCTCGACCAGGCGTTCGCCCAGCTCTTCTTTGTCCATAAAGCCGAAGCCCAGCACGTTGCAGCCTTCGTTGATGGCAGTCACGCCCTCTTCCACCGAACGCATGCCGTATTTCGCCTTGTAGCCATATTTGGTCTGCGCGGTGATAGCCCCCGCACCACCGCTGCCGCAGAAGGAGATACCGAAGGTCGCGTTCTCGGCCTTCATCATGTCGCCCAGCTTCATATCGGCGGCCACGCCCGGTACCACCACTGCACGAGCACCGGCTTTTTCCGCGCCAGCGGCAACTTTTTGTCCTTTACCCAGGCGGTCGCCAATTACTACGGTGATCTGTTCCATTTGTTGCTCCTTACAGGTTGTCTTTTGCTACTTCGAAGTGAACGGACAGCAGCCAGGCCTCTTCATCAGGCAGGTTGCCAAACGCCGCGACCACTTCGCGGGCAAGCATCATTGAATCGTCAGAAATCTCTTCAAACAGGCTGGCATCCACTTCCGGCAGCGGCTCGCCGCTGATTGACCGGTGGGCCATGGCCCGCACGTGGGAGGTCAGCATTTGCTCCTGCACGTCGTTAGGGGTGATATCGCGGCGGCGTAACAGTGCGAACACCTGCTGCAACATTTTGTCGGCCAGCCGTTCGGTCTGTAGCGCCTGCTCCCCTGCGTCGTGTATTACCGCTCCGTTATTCACTCGTGTTACCCCGCTAATGTCTCTGGGGATAAACCTAACGCTGGGGGATGGGAGTTTGTAGCGAGTTGTTTTCCACTTCGAAGTGGAAAGGTAGACGGCCTGAGTGATCGGATTCACACATTCGCCACGAAAATAACGATTTCGATATATTCGCGTGATGAATGTCACGTCTGAGGGACAAGGTCATTGGAAAGACGAATGGCAAAATGAAGGTGAAAAGTGTGATATCGATGAAGTTTTACAGGGGAGAAAGACGGAAGGCATCGGGCGACACCTTCCGGAAAAGGCGTTAGCGGAACTTCTTGTGGTTCTCGTTGCGGGTGGTTTTGAACTCTTCCGCAGCGGCCTGGGCCTCTTTCACTTTGCCCTCGTTCGCCAGCTTCAGCGCACCGTCAATCTGACCAATCAGCGTATCCATGCCATGACGATAGTCTTTCATTTCCGCGCTGTCAGCCGCTTTGCCTTCCAGCTTCGGCGGGGTCTCTTTTTTGGCGTCTTCTGCCGCGGTGCGCATCTTCGTCAGCGCCGCTTTCAGCTCACCCGCGTCGGAGGTTTTCTGCACCACCTGCAGATTTTCCGCCAGGGTGTCCATATCTTCACCCAGGTCGGCGAACGCTGAAGCCGAACCCAGTGCCAGCGCGGAGACCGCCAGCATCGCTACCAGTTTTTTACGCATTGCTCACTTCCTTTTTATTATTTAAGCGAACGGGCGCAGCAGGATGCGCCCAACACGTGATTACTGCCCGGCGATTTTCATCTCCGGCAACAGTACGGAACCACATTGGATATTACTCCGTGTCTCAATATCGTCGGCGATGGTGACAATATTGCGCCACATATCTTTCAGGTTGCCCGCGATGGTGATTTCGCTCACCGGATACTGAATTTCACCGTTCTCCACCCAGAAACCTGAGGCACCGCGCGAGTAGTCGCCGGTGATGCCGCTAACACCCTGCCCCATCAGTTCGGTGACGACAAGACCCGTACCCATCTCTTTAAGCAACTTTTCAAAACTCAGGCCGCGGCCCTTGATGCGCCAGTTGTGGATGCCGCCCGCGTGACCGGTGCTCTTGAGGCCCAGCTTGCGCGCGGAGTAGTTGGTCAGCAGCCACTGGGTCAGGATACCGTCTTTAATAATGTCGCGACGTTCGGTACGCACGCCTTCGCTGTCGAACGGCGTCGAAGCCAGCCCTTTCAGCAGATGCGGATGCTCTTCAATGGTCAGCCATTCCGGTAGAATTTGCTTACCGAGGGAGTCCAGCAGGAAGGTCGATTTACGGTACACCGAGCCACCGGCAATCGCGCCGACCAGGTGACCGAACAGCCCGGTCGCTACTTCATTGGCGAAAATGACCGGCGCCTGCATGGTGGAGAGTTTGCGCGGTTCCAGGCGCGACAGGGTACGACGCGCGCACTCTTCGCCGACCCATTCCGGAGACTTCAGGTCGCCCAGCGCGCGGCCAATGGTGTAAGCGTAATCACGCTCCATGTCGCCGTTCGCTTCGGCAATCACGCAGCTGGAAAGGGAATGACGGGTTGAGCTGTAGCTCTGCAACATACCGTGGCTGTTGCCGAACACTTTAATGCCGTAATGGCTGTTGAAGCTGCCGCCTTCGGTGTTGGTGATGCGTTTGTCGGCTTTCAGGGAAGCCTGCTCAGCGCGGGCCGCCAGTTCAATCGCTTCATCCGGTGAGACTTCCGCCGGGTGGAACAGGTCAAGATCCGGCGCGTCAAAGGCCAGCAGTTCTTTGTCCGCCACGCCCGCGCACGGGTCCGGCGAGGTGTAGCGGGCAATATCCAGCGCCGCCTGTACGGTACGGGCGATGGCGTCCGGGCTCAGGTCGGTGGAGGAGGCGCTGCCTTTACGATTCTGGTGATAAACGGTGATGCCCAGCGCGCCATCGCTGTTGAATTCGACGTTTTCAACTTCACCGTAGCGCGTGCTGACGCTGATACCGGTGGTCTTACTGACCGCGACTTCCGCGCCGTCCGATTGAGCGGCTGCCAGCTCGAGTGCCGTGGAGACCGCTTTTTCCAGCGCAATACGTTGTTCCGCAACTTGTGTGATCACTTTCATCGTCTAAGCCATAATCTGAGGTAAAGTTAAATGAAGTCTAACAGAGAACCCTTTCTCAGTATGCGCTCAAGCTGTTAGTATTAGCCTCTTTTTTAAGGAGCCTGAAATGACAAAGCAGCCCGAAGACTGGCTCGACGAAGTCCCCGGTGATGATATCGAGGACGAAGATGATGAAATTATCTGGGTCAGCAAGAGTGAAATTAAACGTGATGCCGAAGAGCTGAAAAAGCTTGGGGTAGAACTGGTTGAGCTTGGTAAGAACGCGCTGGATAAAATTCCGCTGGACGCCGACCTGCGCGCCGCCATTGAACTGGCGCAGCGCATTAAGATGGAAGGCCGCCGCCGCCAGCTGCAGCTGATTGGTAAAATGCTGCGTCAGCGTGACGTTGAACCTTACCGTCAGGCGCTGGATAAGCTGAAAAACCGTCACAACCAGCAGGTGGTTGTGTTCCACAAGCTGGAGCAACTGCGCGATCGTATGGTCGACGGTAGCGATGAAGCCATCGAAGAAGTGATGAACCTGTGGCCTGCCGCCGATCGCCAACAGCTGCGTTCGCTGGTGCGTAACGCCAGGAAAGAAAAAGCCGGCAACAAGCCGCCGAAATCTTCCCGCCAGATCTTCCAGTATCTGCGCGAGCTGTCTGAAAACCAGGAATAAGCTTCCGTAAAATGCCCTCTTCGTGAGGGTATTTTTTTATGCCATCACCACCCGACGTAAATCATCGTTGAAACGCTGGTACTGCGCCTCGTCAATCGGCTGCGGATAGCTCAGCACAATTAATGCGTGATCGGCGATACCGGCGTGATAGGTCGGGTGCGTATGCGGCCACGGGTTAGCGAAGAACCCCATCCCCTCATAAAAACGCAGACGTTTGTGGGCAATCTCGGTGGTCAGCGGGTCGATTTCCAGAATCGTTGTCGGCGCGCGCTTAAGAACCTGCCCCAGCAGGCGCTTACCGTAGCCCTGTGAGCGCAGGCTGCTGTCAACGGCCAGATGTTCAATGTAGATATAGCCGTCAAATGCCCATGTCCCGCTCATCCCGATGAATAGCTCACCGTCGAACCACGCTTCCAGCGCGTAGTGCGGGTCGTGGAGTGCGCGCTGTTTGGCGGGGAGTTCGCGCTGTTCGTGCCACGGAAAGGCGTGGGTATAGAGGGCATTGAGCGGAGGGAATAAGGGGGAATCGGTGGTCGTGATTTTTTTGGCGGTGAGCATGTTTGGGTACCGAGGGAGAGTGTTGTATTGAGCGAGCCCCCTCACCAAGGGGCGAGGGAGAAAACCAATCGTGCTCGCTGCTCGGTCGGTCCCCTCTCCCCTGTGGGGAGAGGGTTAGGGTGAGGGGCCCAGCTCAGCCGTTTAGTGCTGAGCTTTCTTTTCCAGCCTTTCCAGCAGCTTCTGATGAATACCGCCAAACCCGCCGTTGCTCATCACCAGAATATGGTCGCCCGGCTCGGCGCTTTTGACGATCATATCCGCCAGCGCGTCAACGTCGGCGCTCCAGTGGGCTGGCTGCACGCAGGCTTCCGCCACTTCCGCCACCTGCCATGGAATATGCTGTGGCTGAAGCAGGAACACTTCATCCGCACGGCCCAGAGACGGCGCGAGGTCGTCTTTGCAGACGCCCATTTTCATGGTGTTCGAGCGCGGTTCCAGCACGGCGATAATCTTCGCGGTACCGCCCACTTTGCCGCGCAGCGCTTGCAGCGTGGCAAGAATCGCGGTCGGGTGATGCGCGAAGTCATCGTAAACACACACGCCGTTGGCTTCACCGCGCAGTTCCAGGCGGCGACGGGCGTTGATAAAGCTGCCCAGCGCATTGGCGGCGTCAGCAGGCGTCACGCCGACATGACGCGCGGCGGCAATTGCCATCAGGCCGTTGTGCATGTTGTGTTCGCCCACCAGGCCCCACTTCACTTCACCGACCTTTTCACCGTCGAGCAGCACTTCCCACTCGGAGGCGTCGGTGTTCAGCTTTTTCGCCTGCCAGTGGCCCTGCTCACCCACCAGCTCCTGCTCGCTCCAGCAGCCCATCGCCATCACCTGCTTCAGGTTTGCGTCGTTCTCCGGCAGGATGATACGGCCCTGACCCGGCACGATGCGCACCAGGTGGTGGAACTGTTTCTGGATAGCTTTCAGATCGTCGAAGATGTCCGCGTGATCGAACTCAAGGTTGTTGAGGATCAGGGTACGCGGGCAGTAATGCACGAATTTGGAACGCTTATCGAAGAAGGCGCAGTCGTATTCATCGGCTTCAATCACGAAGAACGGGCTGTCGCCCAAACGCGCGGAAACCTCGAAGTTACCCGGCACACCGCCGATCACGAAGCCCGGCTTGTAGCCGCACTCTTCGAGGATCCAGGTCGCCATACCGGCGGTGGTGGTTTTACCGTGGGTACCGGCAACCGCCACAACCCAACGGTCGCGCAGCACGAAATCGTGCAGCCACTGCGGGCCGGACATATACGGAATGTTCTTCTCCAGCACCGCTTCCACGCACGGGTTACCGCGCGTCATGGCGTTGCCGATGATGACCAGGTCTGGCTGCGGATCAAGCTGGCTGGCGTCATAGCCCTGAATTAAATCAATGCCTTGCTTTTCAAGCAGCGTGCTCATCGGGGGATACACATTGGCATCCGAACCCGTGACTTCGTGACCCAGCGAACGAGCCAGCATTGCCAGACCGCCCATGAAAGTGCCACAAATACCCAAAATATGAATGCGCATACGTCACTATCCTTTTTTTATCTGCCCCGCATTTTACTCATATGTTTGCCGGCAGAGAAATGCATTTCAGGATATTCCGTAGTTTGCTGGCGCGATTCACCTGTGCGTATTTTTTTTATTCTTTGTTAGTATTGTTGCAGCCGTTTTACTCAACATCCACTGTCAGGGAAAGTGTTATGAAAACGTTAGGTGAATTTATTGTCGAGAAGCAGCACGAGTTCTCCCACGCAACCGGTGAGCTCACTGCTTTGCTGTCGGCAATAAAGTTAGGTGCTAAGATCATCCACCGCGATATCAATAAAGCCGGTCTGGTCGATATCCTGGGTGCCAGCGGCGCTGAAAACGTACAGGGAGAAGTACAACAAAAGCTCGATCTGTTCGCGAACGAGAAACTGAAAGCTGCGCTGCGTGCACGTGACATCGTCGCCGGTATCGCCTCCGAAGAGGAAGACGAAATCGTCGTCTTCGACGGCTGCGAGCACGCGAAATACGTGGTCCTGATGGACCCGCTGGATGGCTCATCTAATATCGACGTTAACGTCTCTGTCGGTACCATTTTCTCCATCTATCGCCGCGTTACCCCAGTGGGTACGCCGGTGACCGAGGAAGACTTCCTGCAACCGGGTAACCGTCAGGTAGCCGCCGGTTATGTGGTTTACGGTTCTTCCACCATGCTGGTGTACACCACCGGCTGTGGCGTGCATGCCTTTACCTACGACCCGTCGCTGGGCGTGTTCTGCCTGTGTCAGGAGCGCATGCGCTTCCCGCAGCGCGGCAGCACTTACTCGATCAACGAAGGTAACTACATCAAATTCCCGAACGGGGTGAAGAAGTACATCAAGTTCTGCCAGGAAGAAGATAAGTCCACGCAGCGCCCGTACACTTCACGCTACATCGGTTCTCTGGTGGCCGATTTCCACCGCAACTTGCTGAAAGGCGGCATCTACCTGTACCCAAGCACCGCCAGCCACCCGGAAGGGAAGCTGCGTCTGCTGTATGAGTGCAACCCGATGGCGTTCCTCGCGGAGCAGGCCGGCGGCAAGGCCAGCGATGGTAAAGAGCGTATTCTGGATATCGTGCCAGAGAGCCTGCACCAGCGCCGTTCATTCTTCGTCGGCAACGACCATATGGTTGAAGACGTTGAGCGCTTTATTCGTGAGTTCCCGGACGCGTAATACGTCAGGAGCTGGGTAGCCCCTCACCCTAACCCTCTCCCCATGGGGGAGAGGGGACTGTCCGGTTTTCCCCCTCGCCACATGAGCAGAGGGGTCGGTCGATTTTCTCCCTCGCCCCTTTGGGGAGAGGGCCGGGGTGAGGGGGTAACCCGATTACGCCACCTGCAACCGGAACGACGCCATCGCCGCCACCAGCGCCTGCGACTGCTCTTCCAGCGAACGGGTTGCCGCCGAAGACTGCTGTACCAGCGCCGCATTCTGCTGTGCGGTTTCATCCATCTGGCTCACCGCAATATTCACCTGCTCAATGCCGCGGCTCTGTTCCTGCGACGCGCTGGCAATTTCCCGCATCAGCTTGGTCATCCGCATCACTTCGCTGGCGATCTCATCCATGGTTTCCCCCGCCTGCTGCGCCAGGTCGCTGCCTTCATTGACGTGGGTTTGCGAGTCGGCAATCAGTTGGCGAATCTCTTTCGCCGCATCGGCGCTGCGGCTGGCGAGGTTACGCACTTCACCGGCTACGACCGCAAATCCGCGCCCCTGTTCACCCGCACGGGCCGCTTCCACCGAGGCGTTAAGCGCCAGAATATTGGTCTGGAAGGCAATGCCATCAATCACACTCAGGATGTCCGCAATACGCTTCGCGCTGCCGGATATATCCTGCATTTTTTCAATCACATAACACACCATCTCGCTGCCACGATCGGCGGTATCCGAGACATCGCGCGCCAGCTTGTGCGCCTGCTCGGCGTTGTCGGCGTTCTGCTTCACGGTGGCGGTCAGCTGTTCCATGCTGGCGGCGGTTTGTTCCAGCGAGGTGGCCGTCGACTCCGTACGCTGCGCCAGATGATTGTTACCCGCCGTCAGCTCGCGGCTGCCGATATCAATCTGTGAGCTGGCGTCGCGCACCCGCATGACCGAGTTCATCATTGACTCGCGCATCCCGGCAATCGCCACATTCAGACGCTTAATTTCGGCGCTGCTGGTTTTCAGCGGCGAAGGGGTTAAATCCCCGGACGCCACCTGCTCAAGCTGACCAATCGCCGATGCCAACGGTTTCAACAGCAAATGTTGCAGTTGCAGCCAGGCCAGCGCTATCACCCCTGCGGTCAGCGCAATGGCCAACACCATCAGTGCCAATACGCGATTTTTGGTGCTGTGTACTGCCGCGACTTCAATCTGCCCACGCGACTCCCCCCAATCCTGGAAGGCGTGAATGGCGTTATCAAACTGGCGGGCCACCGGGATCATCGTTTTTTCCAGCAGATCGTAATAACCGTCGACGTTCTGCTGCTCGAGCGCCGCCAGCATCGGTTTGATCGCCTGAGTGTTATAGACCTCATAGCTTTTCGCGACATCCGCCATCCGTTTTGCGCCATCAGCATCGTCAACCGATGACTGGCTGACGCTGGCGATAATTTTTTGCCCCTGCGTCACTTCGCCGTTAAGGGTTTTGACGGCCTTCGCCGCGTCGTCCAGCATGCCGATTTCCATCAAGCGGATCGCCTGGCCTGCTTCGTTACGCGCACGCAGCAGCAGCGTATAACCCTCATTCAGCTGCGTCATTTGCTCGCTTTGCAGATGGTCAATACGCTGGAGGGAAGCAGAACTTTGGGTGAGAGCATAAATGCCAATACCGCTGACCAGAATCAGCAGCAATGTCATCACGGCGAGCAGGGACAGCAGGCCGGTACGGATAGAGAGCGTTTTTAGCATCATAGTTTTGTCCGGTAGCAGGGGTACTGTTTGGCGTAAATGACTGGTATCGGCTGCTACCGGAAAAACTTTAGCGTTTCAGTATGTTAGTTCTTTGTTACCGGGAGATCGACGCGGGTGACAGCCGCACTCTGCCGGTTCTCCCACAGCACCGTCAGCGCTCGTTGGAGAGCAATAAAAATAAACAGCAGAATGCCGATAGCGATTTTGGTCCACCACGAGCTCAACGTGCCGTCAAAGTTGATGTAGGTCTGAATCAGCCCCTGAATGCCCACGCCAAACAGCGTGCCCAGCACCGTACCGACGCCGCCGCTCAGCAGCGTGCCGCCAATCACCACCGAGGCGATGGCATCCAGCTCCACGCCAACCCCTGCCAGCGCATAACCAGCCTGGGTATAAATGGAGAACACAATGCCCGCCAGCGTTGCCAGCCCCGTCGACAGCATATAAATGCGCACGATGGTGCTACGCGTCGGAATACCCATCAGGTTAGCCGAGGTAGCGTTACCGCCGATAGCGTAGACCTGATTGCCAAAGCGCGTACGGTGGGCCAGGAAAATCCCCAACACCACGACCAGCAGCATTAACAGCCCCATCGCGCTCAGACGGCCGCCGCCGGGAAGGGTCCACGCCAGCCCGGAGAGGGTGTCGTATACCGGGTGATCGATAGGAATCGACTCTTCAGACACCAGGTAGCTCACGCCGCGCAGGAAAAACATCCCGGCGAGCGTAATGATAAATGCCGGGATCTTCAGCGCGTCAATCAACCAGCCCATAAACGCGCCGAAGGCGCAGCCCATCACCAGCACCAGCGGAAAGGCCACCAGCGGCGATAACCCCCAGAAGCCGATCGCCTTGGCGAGAAATACGCCGGTGAAGGCGATCACTGAGCCGACGGAAAGATCGATACCACCGGAGAGGATCACAAAGGTCATGCCTACCGCGACAATCCCGAGGAAAGCGTTGTCGGTCAGAATATTGCAAATCACTCGCGTCGAGGCGAAACCGGGAAACTGGGTCAGACAGTAGAGATAACCCAGGATAAACACCCCCAGGGTGATCATCAGCGGTAAGTTACGTTTTATCATGGCCCCGCATCCTCATCAGTATCTGAATAAAGCGCGGTGACTGGACGATCAGCACGCACATCACCACCACCGCTTTCACCACCTGGTTCAGCTCCGGCGGGAATCCGGAGAGCAGAATACCGGTGTTCATCCCCTGGATAATCAATGCGCCCACCACTGAAAGCAGCAGGTTAAAGCGCCCGCCCATCAGCGAACCGCCGCCGATCACTACCGCCAGAATCGCGTCCAGCTCCAGCCATAGCCCGGCGTTGTTGGCGTCGGCGCCGCGAATATCCGCCGCCACGATCGTGCCAGCGATCGCCGCACAGATGCCGCTCAGCACGTAGGCCAGCATCACCACGATGCGGGTATTCACCCCGGCGTTTTTCGCCGCGCGAATGTTGATCCCCACCGCTTCAATAAACATACCGAGCGCGGTTTTACGCGTCAGCAGCCAGAAGACAATCAGCGTCACCAGCGCAATAATGACCGGCGTCGGGAACAAGAGAAACTTGCCGCTGCCGATCCACGCCAGCGACGGCGAGTCGAAGGTGACGATCTGCCCGGAGGTGATAAGTTGCGCCACGCCGCGCCCGGCGACCATCAAAATCAGCGTGGCGACGAAGGGCTGAATTTTCAGGATCGCGACCAAGATGCCGTTCCACAGCCCGGCCAGCACGCCGGATCCGATCGCCGCCAGCAGCACTACCGGCAGACTGTGCCCGGCCACGGTCATTGAGGCCGCAGTGGCGCCGGCGATAGCCATCACCGCGCCAACGGAAAGATCGATACCGCCGGTGGCGATCACCAGCGTCATGCCGATCGCCAGCAGCGCTACCGGCGCCGCGCGGTTGAGGATATCAATCGGGCTGCCGAAAAGACGGCCATCCTGTAAGGTTATCTGGAAAAAGTGCGGCGCCACCAGGCTATCGACCAGCAGCACCAGGATTAACGCCGCAATTTGCGGCATACCCGGCGGCCAGCGAAAGCGGCGCGCTGGCTTATCGGTTTGGGGGACAGTTCGGGGCATCACGGTTAACTCCTTAGGCCGCAATCGCGTTCATAATGGCGGGAACAGAGAGCTCGGCGAGCGGGATCTCCGCCACCTGTTGGCGATCGCGCATGATGATCACCCGGTCGGCGTAGCCCACCAGCTCCTCCAGTTCAGACGAGATCACCAGCAGCGCCAGGCCGTCCGCACACAAGGTTTCGATCAGGCGAATGATCTCCGCGTGCGCGCCAACGTCTATCCCACGCGTCGGTTCGTCGAGGATCAGGAACTGCGGGCGCGTCAGCAGCCAGCGCGACAGCAGCACTTTTTGCTGATTGCCGCCGGAGAGAAACTCCACCGGCTGCTCGGCGCTGGGGGTGCGGATCGCCAGCTGGCGAATGAAGCGCTCGGCAATCTCGTTTTGTTCTTTGCGCGGAATTGGCCGCAGCCAGCCGCGTTGCGCCTGCAGCGCGAGGATAATGTTTTCGCGCACTGAGGCGGCGGCAATAATGCCGTCCGTTTTACGATCCTCAGGGCAAAAGCCGATCCCCAGACACGAGGCCTGATGCGGCGATCGCAGGGTTTGCGGCTTGCCTTTGATCGTCGCCTGCCCGCTGTCGGCGGGATGAATACCGAAGATCACTTCCGCGGTCTCGGTGCGTCCGGATCCCAGCAGCCCCGCCAGGCCGACGATCTCGCCAGGGCGGACATGCAGATCGAACGGGGCGATGGTGCCTTTTTTGCCATAGCCTTCAAAGGAAGCCACCGGTTTATCACTCAGTAACGTGCGTCCCGCGCGATGCAGCGCCTGGCTCTCCAGCTCACGACCCAGCATCATTTTTACCAGCTCAATCTGCGGCAGCTCGCGGGTTTCCCGGCAGCCGACGAAGGTGCCGTTGCGCAGTACGGTGATCCTGTCGCTCACCGCATACACCTGATCGAGAAAATGGGTGACAAAGATCAGGCTGACCCCGCGATCGCGTAGCTGGCGCATCAGGGTGAAGAGCATCTCCACCTCTTTGGTGTCGAGGCTGGCGGTCGGTTCATCGAGGATCAGCACTTTGGCGGAGAGATCGATCGCCCGACAGATGGCGACGATCTGCTGCATCGCCACCGAAAAGCGGTTTAACGGTTCGCGCACGTCGAGGGAAAAACCGTAGGAAGCCATCAGCGCGGTGGCGCGTTTTTCCATCTCTTTGCGCTGAATAAAGCCAAAGCGTTTGGGCTCGCGGCCAATAAACAGGTTGTCCGCCACCGACATGTTCGGCAGCAGGTTCACTTCCTGATATACCGTGCCGATACCCAGCTGCTGAGCATGCGCGGTATTTTTCGGATGAATTTGCTGCCCTTCCAGCCAGATACTGCCGCTGTTGGCGTGATAAACGCCGGTCAGCGCTTTAATCAGCGTGGATTTACCCGCGCCGTTTTCGCCGAGCAGCGCCATAATTTCGCCGCGCCGCAGGCTGAAGTTGACGTTATCCAGCGCTTTCACGCCGGGAAAATACTGGCAGAGCCCCTCGGTGCGGAGGATTTCCGGGTTGGTTTCAGTGGTCATGGTGCGCTCCCCCTCACCCTGGCCCTCTCCCCGAGGGGGAGAGGGGACGTATTGTGCCTGATTGATAGCCCTGCACCGAACGGCGCCCTCTTCCTTACAGGGAGAGGGCTGGGGTGAGGGTATCAACCGCTTAGTAGCCCATATTTTTCTTCTTCTCTAACTCTTCTTTCGCCGTATCCGGCAGATACAGCGTGGACTTGGTCAGCGTCACTTTTTCCGGCAGGGTGCCGTCTTTCTTGAATTTCTCCAGCGCATCAAACGCCGGGCCGGCCATGTTCGGCGTCAGCTCGACGCTGGCGTTCGCTTCACCGGCAATCATCGCTTTGTAGATATCCGGTACACCGTCAATTGAGCCGGTGAGGATATCTTTACCCGGCTTCAGCCCGGCCTCTTTTATCGCCTGAATGGCACCGATCACCATATCGTCGTTATGGGCGTAAACCATGCAGATGTTCTTACCGTTGTTCTCCGCCTTGATGAAGCTCTCCATCACCTCTTTCCCCTTGCTGCGGGTAAAGTCGCCGGACTGGGAACGGATAATCTTGATGTTAGAGGCTTTCGAAATGGCATCAGCGAAACCTTTCTTACGGTCTATCGCCACGCTCGCGCCGACGGTCCCCTGCAGTTCCACCACGTTACACGGCTTGCCGTCGACAGTTTTGATCAGCCACTCGCCGATCAGTTGCCCTTCCAGCACGTTGTTGGCAGTCACGGTGGTCATGTACAGCGATTTATCTTTCACATCGATAGAACGGTCGAGCAGGAACACCGGAATTTTGGCCTCTTTGGCCTCTTTCAGTACCGGTTCCCAGCCGGTCGCCACCACCGGCGCGATAAAGATGGCATCAACGCCCTGAGCGATAAACGAACGCACCGCTTTTATCTGGTTTTCCTGTTTTTGCTGCCCGTCGGCAATCTTCAGGGTGATACCGCGTTTTTCCGCTTCCTGCTTCGCGACGTTGGTTTCCGCCGCGCGCCAGCCCGATTCAGAGCCAACTTGTGAAAATCCCACCGTTAAAGGGGCAGCCATGACCATAGACGACATGGCTGCGGAAACTGCTGTGACAAGAAGTAAGCGCTTCCACATAGAGGTATCCTCGTAGGGTTATTGTTGGTCAAATATTCATCTGCGGAAAAACTATAGACAATGGGAGATGTAACGGAATGCGTTACATCACACTTCAAAAAAGTAAATTATTTGTTAATTACCATTAACAGAACAAGTTCAGGAGGGAGTAGGCGTCGCGCACCCGTTGAAGGCTATCGATTTTGTGGAAATTTTAACCCGCATCAGCCCATTTCCTGGCGCAATGTAAACGGTTCCACGATTTTATTCAGTATGCGGCTAACTTTATGGATTTTCCTGCCATAAGAAGGCACTGAAAAGACCGTGTTTCACGGCAGGAGATGTAAAACAGCCCAAGACATTCGCGGCGAGTTGGCTATAATACCGGGCACTGATTTGCCACACATTCTAAAGGAAACAGACATGAGCTTACTCAACGTCCCTGCGGGTAAAGATCTGCCGGAAGATATCTACGTAGTCATCGAAATCCCGGCTAACGCAGATCCTATCAAATACGAAGTCGACAAAGAGAGCGGCGCGCTGTTCGTTGACCGTTTCATGTCCACCGCGATGTTCTATCCGTGCAACTACGGCTACATCAACCACACCCTGTCTCTGGACGGTGACCCGGTTGACGTACTGGTCCCGACTCCGTACCCGCTGCAGCCGGGTTCTGTGATCCGTTGCCGTCCGGTTGGCGTTCTGAAAATGACCGACGAATCCGGTGAAGATGCGAAACTGGTTGCGGTACCGCACACCAAGCTGAGCAAAGAATACGATCACATCAAAGATGTGAACGACCTGCCGGATCTGCTGAAAGCGCAGATCACCCACTTCTTCGAGCACTACAAAGACCTCGAAGCGGGCAAATGGGTTAAAGTTGACGGTTGGGACAACGCTGAAGCGGCTAAAGCTGAAATCGTTGCTTCCTTCGAGCGCGCGAAGAAATAAGATTTCTTTTTGAGCGTTAAAAACACCGCCTCCGGGCGGTGTTTTTGTTTGTAGACCACGCTGATAAAAAAACAACGCCACCCGAGGGTGGCGTTGTCGTATTCAATACTGGTCTTTATCCAACCAGTTGCCGCTTTCTATCAGCTTCAGCCCATCGACCGGGCGCTGATAGACGTACATCCAGGCGCTGCCATACGGCGTCTGAATGAGGTGACGTGCGTATTCGCCCGCTTTGGTACGCAGCGCATCCAGCTCGGCTAGCGTCGAGGCATCGATCCGATAGACTTCACCGTGTACCGTGCCATCGCCGGGCACCGCGCCTGGATAGTGGCCCAGGCTGTACAGTTGATAATCGGTCACGCTGTGATCGCCCAGCCACTGAGCGTTGGTCATCCAGTGGCTGTTGCCCTGTTTGCGCCGTAAACTGCCGTAAACAAATATTCGCATTGCTAAAACTCAAACTGATAGAGCAAATCGAGCGCCTGGTCTACGCCAGACACCGCTTCCAGATACAGCTTAGGCATCAGGCGATAGCGTAACGTGAGCGTCGCTAACGAGTCAAAGATCCCAACGCCATATTTCACCTGCAGACCTGGCAATACGTATCCGCTGACCACCACCTGGGAAGAGTCGCCCACCCCCTGGGTATCCAGCGCCAGATTACTTACGCCAAACGTCTCGCCGATTTTACCCACAACCTGACCACTTTGTGCAACCCCCATACCAATAAGCATTGAGGTCATCGCTGCGCTGTCGCTCTGACCGCTGTCCAGTCCCTGTCCACGAACAAGGTAGGAGAGCGCTTCCTGCTGCGACATCGCCGGGTCGGAGAAGACTTCCGCCTTTGGCTGATCCGCCGAGCCGGTTACGCGAACGCCGGCGATCACATCGTTTTCGGTGGCATCCGGGTTACGAATCGCTTCGATATTCAGCAGCGGCTGATCCGGCGGGCCGGAGAACAGCAGCTCGCCTTTACGCACGATCAGATCCTGGCCGTAGGCGTGGAAGCGCCCTTCCGGAATATTGATCTGCCCGTTAAGCCCCAGCCCCTGTTTATCCTGCGCCACCTTCAGGTCGCCGGTCAGACGCGCCTTCAGGCCAAACGCATCCAGACGAACGTTGTTGCCGACGTGGATAGTCAGGTTACTGTTGATCGGAATTGAAGCCGATTTGGTCTCTTTTGGCTGGAGATCGTTATTCAGCAGTACTTCGTCGCTGGAAACGCCCACTGCGCTTTCTGGCACCTCTTTCACCACGATACGCGCCCACGGCACATCAACGTTACCGTCAAGGGTAAACAGGCTCGGCGTGGCGTTAAACACAACGTCTGGCGAGACGTCGAGACGTACCATCGGCGGCACGGTAATTCGCACGCGAGAGCCTTTCGCCGCAATACGCGCGCGCCAGTTTTCAATCTGCCGCCAGTCAGCGTCGCCGTTCAGGCTGATCTGCCCCTGTGAGGTTCGCACCTCCCCTTGCAACGTCGAGGTGGCGCCGTTGAAGTTCATCGTCAGCTGGCTTGGCTGCATGTCGAAGGGCATAAAGTTACCGTCAACGTCCAGCCCATTCAGCTGAAGCTGGCCGAACATCAGCGGGCTCTGAAGATCGCCGCCGAGACGCAGATTCGCGTTCAGCTTGCCGTCCGCCTTTTCACCACGCGAGAAGATCGGGTTCACCATCGCCAGCGAGAAGTTACGGATGTTGACGTTACCGCCGAGGTTACGTCGCCCCTGCGGGTCGGTCACCTGCACCTGTCCATCCAGTTGGCCGTTGTTGGTCAGGCGAATCAGCCAGCCCAATTCGGCGCGGTTGTTGTGCAGATCGGCGCTCAGATTCAGCGTATCGAAAGCCACCGGCAGCGGCGCGTTGTTGACGATCTGGGTGACCTTAACGTTGCGTCCGGCGAGGGTGACTTTACCCTGTGGCAGCCCTTCCTTAGTGGTGTCCCAGGAGACATCCGCGTTGCCACTAAACACGCCGCTAGCCTGAGTTTCCTCCGGCATAAACGGCTTGAGCATCGCCAGATCGAAACGGTTGAGGTTCACCACCGCACGCCCTGCCGCGCCCGCATCAATTGTCTGCGGTACGCACAGCTCGGCGTTCGGATTCACCCAACAGTGTGGCCCGATGCTGATTTTCTGTTCCAGGTTACGGTAGTCCAGCGCGATATCACGGTTGATGGACCACGGGCCGACCGGCGTCTGGAAGCGGGTATTGCTTAACGCCCCCTTCCAGCGTTCTTCTTTGCGGTCAAAGCTCCCCGCCAGCGCCAGCTGTCCAGAGACCGGCTCGCCCTGAATTTGCAGCTGTAGCGAGTGCTGCTTTTCGTTGCCTTTCGCCGCCAGATGCACCAGCCCGATATTCACATCCGGCTGCACGATACGCTCAACGCGCACGTCGAGATTACCGCCAATCTGATCGGTGGATTTCACGTCGCCGTCGACGCGCACCTGGCCAATCGACAGCTCCTGCCAGCGCAGACCACGCGCGGTGATGTCCGCCAGCAGCTGCGGCGCATCCACCGTACCGCGAATCTTCACCAGCCCTTTCGCCGTGCCGCCTAATCCCGGCAGCATGTTGTCGAGCTTCGGCGCGTCGATATTGGCATCGAGCTCCAGGTCTTTCACCCCCAGCTCGCCCTTCACGTCGGCGGTGTTATTGCCCAGCGCCACGTGCAGCCCCGGAATGGTCCATTGCAAATAGCTGTTACCGCGCAGAGAGCCATCGACTTTCACTTTATTTTGCTTCACGTTACCGCTGATTTTCATCTCCGGTACGTTCATCTGCCAGCTACCGCCGTACAGGCTGCCGTTAGTTTTGATCAGGCCATCGAGCTTCGACGGCCAGTCCGGCGCCAGCTTCACGGTGTTGATGCCATGCAGCGCCAGCTCGCCGCGCCAGCTGATCGCCTGCTGCCAGTCGAGCAGCGCGGTCAACTCCGTTTTGCCTTCCAGCGCCGCGACGGTGAGCTTGTCGAGGTTCACCTGCCGCTCGTTGCCTTTGGCGTCGAGGGTGATATCCGCTGGCGGCACGTCCTGCCCTTTCACCGCGGTGCGGAACGACAGGGTGTAGTCGGTCATCTTACCGCCTAGCTTCAGCTTCAGGTCATCGGCCTGGAACTGTTTCTCGCCGGTAAACGGCCAGTAGAGCTGCTTGCTGTTCACCTCAAGGTTGAACGGTAGCCCGGCTTCCGCCAGCTGTGCCTGCGCGCGAATGCCCATATCCACCGGGCCGGAAAGGTTAACCCCCACTTCCAGTTGCTTGCGCACCGCGCCGCCCACCTTCAGCTTCACCTTTTCGCCCTTCAGCGGGTCCATATTCAGGGTGCTGTTGAGCGTGAGGTCTACCGGCCAGTCGTTGATCAGCGTCGCTGTACCGCTGGCGTTCACCGTGCCCTGGCTGGAGTCGATATCCAGCGCGTCGAGCTTCATATTGCCGTCGATACTGCTGACCTTCAGCAGCATCTTATACACCGTCAGGTCGGTATCGCCGGTAATACGCAGCTGCTCGCCGCTAAAGGATTCGATATTCAGGTTCAGCGGCAGATGCACATCGGTCATCTCCGGCAGCACCGGTTTCGAGAACAGCTCGGTCATGGTTTCGCCGAGCGGTTTTTCCTGCGGCTGCGGGTTATCTATCTTCGGCTCCACCACCTCTTTCTGCGCCACGTCGGCGACTTTCGGCAAAGCGATGAGCAGGCCTTGCAGCGTGGTTGGCGTGAGCGTCAGGTTCTTTTCCTGCCACGTCAGGCCGCTGCTGAAGTCCATCACCGACACCGTGGTGTCATCAATCTTGATATTGACGTTGTTGAGCGCGAACCGCTTCAAAGTGATTGGATACGGCGTCGAGAGATTCAGCGGCCCGCTGTCCTCTTCCTCCACCGGCGCGGCAGGCGGCATTTTGCTGCTGTCGATTGCCACGTTGATGTTGCTGAGCGCGACATCGTTAACGCACACGCTGCTGTGCCACAGGCAATTGAGCTCCACCGCCAGATGAAGTTCACCGGCATCCACCGCCACGCCCGGCTGGGTGTAGCGGACATTTTTCAGCGATAAATCGCGCCAGCCGCCGGTGACCTGGCCTATCTCCAGCCCCGGGACCCAGCGGTTCGCCGCGTTAAACAGCAGATGCAGCCCCGTGGTGGTGCCAATCAGAAATCCCACGATGCCCAGCAGCAGCACGACAAAAATCAGTACGCCGAGGCTTATTTTTTTCCATAACGTCATAGCTCAGGCCCCAGACCGATGTAAAACTGTAATCCGTGTTCATCTTTGTCGCCCACCGGGACGGCAAAGTCGAGCTTGATGGGCCCCACTGGCGACTGCCAGCGTACGCCAACCCCCGCGCCGGTTTTCCAGTCGCTCTGGCGAATATCGCTGACCGCTTCCCCGCCGTCCATGAACACGGCACCCCACCATTTCCCCGTCACGTTGTACTGATATTCCAGCGAGCCGGTGGCCAGTTTTGATGCCCCGATGAGCTTGCCTTTGCTGTCTTCCGGGGAAATTGACTTGTACTTGTAGCCGCGAATACTGCGGTCGCCGCCGGCGAAGAAACGCAGGTCAGGTGGTACGCGGTCAAAGTCGCCGGTTTCAATCCAGCCGAGGTTGCCACGAATCACAAAGCGATGGCGATCGTAAAGGGTACGAATCCAGACGTTTTGCGCCTGAAACACCGAGAAGTCGACATCCGAACCCCAGGCGGTATTCGAGTAGTCGATCGAGTAGCGCTGAGAGTCGCCCCAGGTGGGCATCAGGCCGCCGCGTGAGCGGGTACGGCTGATAGAAACCCCCGGATAAAACAGCATGGTGGTGTTGGTGACATCGGCCTGCGTAAAGTGGTCAAGACTCCAGCGCAGGTTAATCGCGCGCTGCCAGCCGCTGGAAAGATCCCAGAAACGTGAGACCGCAAGCGTGGTGGAGTCGGCTTTGGTGTCGTTGAGGTCGGTACTTTTAAAACCGCCCTGCACCAGATAATACTGCTCAAGCGGGTTTTTCAGCAGCGGCATCTTATAGCTGAAGTCCAGCTGCTGTTCCGGCGCCGAAACGCTGAGGCTGGTCGTCAGGCTGTGACCGTAAGAGTTCACCCACGGTTTTTTCCATGACGCTTTCACCCGCGGGCCAACGTCGGTGGAGTAACCTCCCCCCAGTTCTACGGTATTTTCGCTGCGCGGCGATACCACACCATGCAGCGGTAAGACCTTAGTTTTCCGTGATTTATCAAACTCCGGCGCCACAACCACCGAGTTAAACCAACCGGTGGCGGACAGACGACGGTTCAATTCCGCCAGATCGCTGGATTGGTAATAGTCGCCCTTTTTGAACGGCACCAGATGCTGCAAATACTCTTCGCGAATCTGCGAGCCTTCGAAGGTGACGTCACCAAAACGGTAGCGCTCGCCGCTGTCATAGTCGATATCCCAGAATGCCTGATGACGATCGACCGCCACGCCAAGCTGGCTCTTTTTGAACTCGCTATCAAAATATCCCTTACGCAGCGCCACGCTGGTTAACGACCCTTTGAAATGATCGTAATCGCCATGGTTGAGCACCGTGCCAATTTTGGGTCGGGTTTTCAGCAGATCCAGATAATCGCGGTCGGTACGCGCCCCGCCGCGCAGGATCACATCGGTGCCGCCAATGCGCACCGGTTCACCCGGCGTCACCTTGGCCAGCAGCACCTGACGCCCCTTGGCCGGCGGTGGCTTAAGTTCAAAATCGATGGTCGGTTCGTAATAGCCGAGGGCTTTCAACCCTTCGCGAATGGCATCATCCACGCGTGCGCGAAAGCGACGATCCGGCGATACTTCGTCGCTGTCGATGGTCGATAGCTGGGCTCGAACGTTTTTTTGTAGTTCGCCTGAGAGCCCTTCAACCTGTAGTCGGATGTTTGCTGCACTGGCAACACCGCTGGTCAGCAGTAAGCTCACCACACATAACTGGCGGATTTGTCGCACGTTTTCTCCTGAATATCCTTGTTTCCACCCCAAAAGGGAAACGGAAGTCCGCTCCGCGGCCATGACTGCGTTTTAGCCTTTTTCACGCCCTGATGGCGCGCGGCATTCAACGTCAGCTTAAAAAACCCACTCTTTGTCGGGTTGAAATAAAGACAGAGCCCCAAATTATTCTTATGTTTAAATTTAGACGTATTCGGCGTGGTTATTGTGTTAAAAGACACGCCCGGTTACAACCTTAACGGAAATTACTGTTCCCCGGAGGCGGTCCCTATGAGCTTGTTCGACAAAAAACATATTGTATCTCAATCGGATGCATTACCCGGAAGAAATACCCCCATGCCGGTTGCAACGCTCAATGTTGTGACGGAACACTCAATGACCCACGTGCCGGAAGGCATGGAGGTCGCGCTGTTTGCGATGGGCTGTTTCTGGGGCGTGGAGCGGCTGTACTGGCAGCTTCCCGGCGTTTACAGCACTGCGGCGGGCTACACCGGCGGCTATACGCCGAACCCGACATACCGGGAAGTCTGTAGCGGGCAGACCGGGCACGCGGAAGCGGTGCGTGTGGTGTATGACCCGGCGGTGATTAGCTATGGCGAACTGCTCAAAGTGTTCTGGGAGAATCATGATCCGGCGCAGGGCATGCGTCAGGGCAACGATCACGGCACGCAGTATCGCTCGGCAATCTATCCGCTGACCCCAGAACAGGAACAGGAAGCGCACGCCAGCCTGCAACAGTTCCAGGAAGCCATGCGCAGCGCGGGCGACGCACGTGATATCACGACCGAAATCGCCCTCGCGAAGCCGTTCTACTACGCGGAAGATGAACACCAGCAGTATCTGCATAAAAACCCGTACGGCTACTGCGGCATCGGGGGAATTGGCGTGTGCCTGCCGCCACAGCTGCAGGGCTAACCGTCCAACGCCAGACGCGCCGCATGGCGCGTAGCGTTTGCCACCGTGCCAAAATCCATCACTTTGCCCTGTAATAACAGGTTGTAGACCGGCGACTGCGGGCGGTTGAGGCGGGTTTGCAGCAGATGTACGGCTTCAATGCCCAGATCGCGGCAGGGCACGAGAATGCCAGTGACCGGCGCAGTCAGGCTGCTTTCCAGATTCCACGTAAAATCGGTGGTAATCAGAGAGATATCTTCGGGGACACGCAGCCCGTGGCGTCGCAGCGCCTTCATCACCCCCTCAGTCATGCTGGTGCTGTTGGGGAAGATAACATCAGGCCACTGCGCGCGATCGTGGGTCGTCAGCCAGGTGTCCAGCGCCAGCTCCGCCTCTTCCGCCGTAAACCACTCGGTGACCAGCAGGTCATGCTGAGGATTGAAAGGAACATGGTGATAGCGATAGGCCTCTTTAATCCCGTCCAGCCGGGCATAGAGCGTTTCCCGACGCAGGCAGGTCATCGTCAGAACCCGCCGATGACCTTGCTCAAACAGATAGCGCATCGCGGTAAAGCCAATCGCCCGGTGGTCGGGCGACACGCAGTCCAGCGACATCTCTCGGTCGATGGAGTTGATCAGCACGCAAGGCTTATTCAGCGTGCTGGCCAGTTTAAGGATCATGGGATCATCCGTGCCGATAATGATCACCGCGTTGATGCTCTTGTGGCTGGCTTTTTCGAGGAATAACTTAACGTCGGCGTGCTGCTCCTCCAGCGCACAGTGGCTGATCCACACATCATGCGGCGCGCTGGCTTCGGCAATCCCCTTCGTGACTTCCAGATAAAAGGTATCGCCCCGCCCCTGAAAGGTGCGCTCCGGCGCGAACACCGCAATGCCGTTAATCAGCAGCCGTCCGTTAGCCAGCGAGTCCAGCACCCCGAGCTGGCGGGCGCATTTCACAATCGCCTCTCGCGCTTTTTCACTGGTGTAGGATTTACCGCTCAGCACCCGGGAAACGGTACTGATGGAGTAGCCGGTACGGGCGGCAATTTCATCCATTTTGAGCTTACCTGGCATTGTGTGACCTCGCTCGCAATCATATTTTGCAAATTTTTGCAGATGCAGTTCGCTGATTTTAAAACCCATTTTCAGTTTTCCGCGCATATTCCTTTTCTACCTGCGAGCATTCTCACAAATTCCGTTTGTCCACCTTCGCCCGCTTCCCTATTTTCAGATTTCAGTCATTTCTATTACGTAAGGTGCAACATGGATAAGGTGCGTTTTGGCATTATCGGCGTGGGCAATATCGGGACCGTCCACGCCCGATACCTACTGGCGGGTACGGTAAAAGAAGCCTGCCTGACGGCAGTGTGTGACAACAATCCCGACAAACATTCCGCCATTCGCCAGGTGGTTGGCAATGACGTCACCCTCTTCAGCAACGCCGAAGAGATGCTGAAAAGCGGGCTGATTGACGCGGTCATCGTCTCCACGCCGCACTATGACCATCCAGGTCTCTCCATGCTGGCCATGCGTCACGGCATTCACACCCTGTGTGAGAAACCGGCTGGCGTCTACACCGCGCAGGTGCGCGAGATGAACGAATTCGCCCGCGGCTGCAACGTGGTGTTCGGCATGATGTTCAATCAGCGCCCTAACCCGCTGTATCAAAAAGTGAAAGATCTGATCGACAGCGGCGAGCTGGGCGAACTGCGCCGCTCCAACTGGATCATCACCAACTGGTATCGCTCGCAGAGTTACTACAACTCCGGCGGCTGGCGCGCCACCTGGAAGGGTGAAGGCGGCGGCGTGCTGCTGAATCAGGACCCACACCAGCTGGATTTATGGCAATGGCTGGTCGGTATGCCGGTACGGATGCGCGCTTTCTGCCAGTTCGGTAAACATCGCGATATCGAAGTGGAAAACGAGGTCACCGCCTATGCCGAATACGCCAACGGCGCGACCGGCGTCTTTATCACCACCACCGCCGAAGCGCCGGGGACCAACCGTCTGGAGATCGCCGGCGATCGCGGCAAAGTGGTGGTGGAAGACGGCAAGCTGCGCTTCTGGCGGCTGCGGGAATCGGAAACCGAATTTAACGCCCGCTGGGAAAACGGCTTTGGCGAACCCGAATGTTGGGAAGTGACCATTCCCGTCGCGCCGGAGTGCAGCGACCACCACGTCATCACCGCCAATTTCGCCGCCGCGGTGCTGCATGGCACGCCGCTACTGGCGCCGGGTACCGAGGGTATTCACGGCCTGACGCTGTCAAACGCCATGCACCTCTCCACCTGGACCGATGATTGGGTTGACCTGCCGTTCGACGAAGCCCTGTTTAAAAAGCTGCTCGATGAGCGCATCGCCACCTCCATCGATAAACAGGTGGTCAGTAAAACTCTCGATGCCTCCGGCACCTGGTAATCCGCAGCAGGAGAACACCATGTTACGCATTGCGATTGTGGGAACCGGCAACATCTCCCACAGCCATATTCAGGGCTATCAGGAATTTGCCGACCGCTGCCAGATTGTGGCGCTGGTCGATATCTACCCGGAAAAGGCGCAGGAAAAGAAAGTGCGCTACGGGCTGACGCACGCCACCGTGTTCAGCAGCCATCAGGCGCTACTGGAGTCCGGCCTTGAGGTGGATATCGTCGACGTCTGTACGCCGCCGTACGTGCACGCCGAAATCAGCATCGACGCGCTCAACGCCGGGAAACACGTGCTGTGCGAGAAGCCGATGGCGGCCTCGCTGGAAGAGTGCGACGCGATGATCGCCGCCCAACGCGCCAGCGGCAAAATCCTCTCCATTATCGCCCAAAACCGCTTTACCGACGCCTTCTGGCGCTTAAAGCAGGTCGTCGATTCCGGCGAACTGGGGAAAATCTGCCACGCGCAGGTGGACTCCTTCTGGTGGCGCGGCCACTGCTACTACGACCTGTGGTGGCGCGGGACGTGGGAGAAAGAAGGCGGCGGCTGCACGCTTAACCATGCGGTGCACCACATTGACGCCATCCAGTGGATGCTCGGCTTCCCGAAAGAGGTGGTGGCGATGATGACTAACGTCGCCCACGATAACGCCGAAGTGGAAGATCTTTCCGCCGCCATATTCCGCTACGACAGCGGCGCGCTGACGCAATTGACCGCCTCGGTAGTCCATCACGGTGAAGACCAGAAAATCGTGATTCAGGGCGATAAAGCGCGCATCTCCGCACCGTGGGACGTGTGGGCCAGCGTCTCCGCCGACAACGGATTCCCGCAAGAGCAACACGATAGTGAACGTGAAGCGCGGCTGGATGCGCTGTTCCGCCATACGCCGCCGCTGAAATACACGCTACACGCCGGGCAGATTAACGACCTGCTCAATGCCGTTGAACAGCACGGTGAGCCGCTGATTGATGGCGTGCAGGGCAAACGCTCGCTGGAGCTGATCACCGCGATTTATCAATCGTCAATTACCGGACGGGTGGTGACGCTTCCCGTCAGCCCGGATGAGCCCTGGTACAAAACCGGCGGCCTGGTTTCCCTCGCCCCGCACTTCTACGAAAAGGCCGCCTCGGTGGAGAACTTCTCGGAAGTAGGCGCAATTCCGTTGGGTAAAAATTTGGACAAAGGAGCATAAGCATGAGTATCAAAGACGGTATGAACTACGCCCCGGTGGGTAAACCGCAACCGGTTGTCGGCGAGGGCGAGTTTATTATTGCCGCCGCCGCGTTGGACCACGGTCATATCTATGGCATGTGCAACGGCCTGATTGAAGCTGGGGCGACGCTGAAATGGGTTTATGACCCCGATCCAGCCAAAGTCGACAAGTTCGTCCAGCAGTATCCGCAGGTACAGGTTGCGCCTTCGCTGGAAACCATCCTCAACGACAGCAGCGTACAGCTGGTTGCCGGTGCCACCGTACCTTCTGAACGCTGCGCGCTGGGGCTGAAAGTGATGGACGCGGGTAAAGATTACTTTACCGATAAAGCGCCGCTGACCACGCTGGCGCAGCTGGAGGCCGCTAAACGTAAGGTGGCGGCAACCGGGCGCAAATACGCGGTTTACTACAGCGAACGCCTGCACGTTGAAAGCGCCGTGTTCGCCGGGCAACTGGTGCAGCAAGGCGCAATTGGCCGCGTGATGCAGACGCTCGGCGTCGGCCCACACCGTGAAGGCGAAGGTCGCCCGGACTGGTTCTATGAGAAGGAATTCTTCGGCGGCATCCTGTGTGATATCGGCAGCCACCAGATTGAGCAGTTTCTGTTTTACACCGGTAACACCGACGCGCGTGTCGTGGCAAGCCAGGTGCGCAACGTTAACCATCCGCAGTATCCGCAGTTCGAAGATTTCGGCGACGCGATGCTGGCCGGGGATAACGGCGCGACTGGCTACTTCCGCTGCGACTGGTTTACCCCGGACGGCCTCTCCAGTTGGGGCGACGGTCGCCTGACCCTGCTCGGCACCGAAGGCTATATCGAAATCCGTAAATACGTCGATATCACTCGCGGCGAGCAGGATGTGGTGTATCTGGTCAACAAGGAGGGCGAATTCCGCTATCCGGTCGCCGGTCAGGTGGGCTTCCCGTACTTCGGCCAGCTGATTCTGGACTGCCTGAACCGTACGGAAAATGCCATGACCCAGGCGCACACCTTTAAAGCCGCCGAGCTGTGCGTAAAAGCGCAGATGCTGGCGAACGCGGTGGAATAACAGGAGGCGGCGATGCAAACACGTCATGCGGCGATTATCGGCTGCGGCGCTATTCACACCTGTCACGTGGACGCGCTGCGCCACGTTCCGGGCGCGGTGCTACGCGCGATAGTCGATATCGATAGCGAAAAGGGGAGCCGGCTCGCTGCCGACTATGGCTGTCAGTTTTATCAGGACTATCGCGAGATGCTGCTGGATGATGCCATTGACGTGGTGCACATCTGCACGCCGCATTACCTGCATAAGCCGATGATCCTTGCCGCGCTGGCGGCAGGGAAACAGGTGTTCTGCGAAAAGCCGGTGGTGATGAATCCGCAGGAGGTGAGCGACATTCAGGCCGCCGCCACGATCGCCCAACGTCATGTGGGTGTCTGTTATCAGAACCGCCTTAATCCTACCAGTCTGGCGATTCAACGCTGCATTGAGGAAGGCCGGCTTGGCGCAATGCGCGCCGTGAAAGCGGTGCTCACCTGGTCACGTTCCGGCAACTACTATGCCGCGAGTCCGTGGCGCGGCAGTTTCGCCACCGAGGGGGGCAGCCTGTTGATCAACCAGGCCATTCATACCCTGGATCTGATGCAGTGGTTTGGCGGCGGCGTGCGGCGTCTGAAGGGCGTAGTCGACAGCACCCTGCTGGCCGACGAAATCGAGACCGAAGACAGCGCGATGGTGACGCTGTGCTTTAACAACGGCGCGCGCGGCCTGTTCTATGCCAGTAACTGCTACGCCAGCGACTCCCCGCTGCTGCTGGAAATAGAGTTCGAACACGGCATGCTGAGGTTGCATGACAACGCGCTGTGGCAAATTTGCGCCGATGAGCACGTTCTGTTGGCCAGCGACGCTTCGCCAGACGGCGTGGGCAAAAGCTATTGGGGCATCGGCCATCAACAAGCCGTACTGCATTTTTATCAGGCGTTAGACACTCCCGCGGCCGCCAGCTTCTGCGATATCCGCGAAGCGGCGAAATCATTACAGATGGTTAATACCATTTACCAATCGTCACTATTGAGGAAATGGGTGAATATAAACGAGTGATCGTCATCCGATTTTTCCTGCTGTCAATAATATAAGGTGCAGAGGTCACTCTGCACCGACACCCTACCAGTACAGGAATAATAATATTATGGTGAAACCAACCGAACGTCGTGTTGGCTATGGCATTGCTATTGGCTACGGAGTCACTGATTTATTTGGCGGCGGCGCCTTTGCCGTTATCGGAACATGGCTTTTATTTTTCTATACTACCTATTGCGGTTTATCCGTATTAGAAGCCGGTTCAATATTTGCCATTGCACGTATTATCGACGCTATTTTAAGCCCGGTGATGGGATACATTACTGATAACTTTGGCAATACCTGGCTTGGCCGTAAATTTGGCCGCCGCCGCTTTTTCTTATTGATTAGCTCTCCGCTGATGTTTCTCTACGCCCTCGTCTGGCTGACCGATATGAACTATTGGTACTACCTGGGCACCTATCTCTCTATCGAACTGCTCTCAGCGATGGTGCTGGTCCCCTGGGAGACGCTGGCCGCTGAAATGACCAACCGCTTCAGCGAGCGGACGCGGCTTTCCGGCGTACGCATGATGTGTTCCGCCCTCGGTGGTTTTCTCGCAGTCTCCGTCCCCGGTATTATTATGCAATATACCGGTAAAGATAATTCCTTTACCTACACCCTGACCGGGATTGTTTTTGCGGTTATTTATTGCGTCGCGGTATTCACCACCTGGGCCTGCACCTGGGAAGCCAAAGATGTGCGAGAAGAGTATGAATTTCAGCCGGATAATCAACGCAGCAGCGGTCTTTTAAACCATTTGAAATACCTGGTAATCGACCTCATTTCTTCATTTAAGATAAGAATATTTCGCCAGCATATTTTAATTTATATTTGCTCTTTTACCGCCATGGATGTCTTTGGCTCGGTATTTACCTATTACGTGGTTTATGCTCTGCACCACGATGCCGAAATGGTTTCCGGTTTATTAAGTATCGCCGCTTTTGTCTCTATTCCCGGCACGTTCGGCTTTATGATGCTGATGAATAAATTCAACCTCACCCCCTCCGGGGCGCTGCGGCTCTCCTACGGCAGTATTCTGCTGGTGCTGGCGTTTCTGTTTACCGTCTATATCGGTAATCTCCAGGTCCCGACGCTGCTGTTTTCTTCGGTGTTTGTCCTGTTGGGGCTGGCGAAAGCCGGGTTGTACTACATACCGTGGAACATCTACAGCTTTATTCCGGACGTTGATGAAATCGTCACCCGCCAGCGCCGCGAGGGGATTTTCGCGGGCGTGATGGTCCTGACCCGCAAAAGCACCGTCGCATTAGCGATTATGCTGATTGGCATCGTGCTCGAAGAGAGCGGCTTCGTCAAAGGCGGCGGCGCGCAGCCGGCCAGCGCCCTGCACGCGATTATTGGCCTGATGATTTTCGCCACCGCCGGGCTACTGGCCATCAGCTTCTATGTCACATATCGCTTTAAGCTGACGCAGAAAACTCACAGCCTGTTGGTTAAAGAAGTGGCCCGCCGTAAGCTTGGCGGCAACGCCGAAGACTGCGATCGGGAGACCCGTGACGTCATCCACGCACTGACGGGCTATGCCTATAATGAAGTCTGGGATGCGACACCGAAGCGTCGCGCAAAAACCACACCGTTACCGACTAACGGTTAACCTCTGGCAGCTTTACAGTCCCTTACGCTATACTAACCCCTGAAATTGCCGGCCCAACGCCTTCGGGCCGGTTTTCAATGTGTATTTCACACGGATTTATCAACTTCCCTTCCGAGGATCTGGCCCCACGGGTTAGATAAGATATGTTAAACAGTATATTCATCATACTTTGCCTGATCGCCGTCAGTGCGTTCTTCTCAATATCTGAGATTTCACTTGCCGCATCGCGCAAAATCAAACTGAAACTGCTTGCCGATGAAGGCAACATCAACGCCCAACGCGTGCTGAAAATGCAGGAAAACCCGGGTATGTTCTTCACCGTGGTGCAAATTGGCCTCAACGCGGTTGCCATTCTCGGCGGTATCGTCGGCGACGCGGCGTTCTCTCCGGCGTTTCACTCGCTGTTCTCCAACTATATGTCAGCGGAACTCTCCGAGCAGTTGAGCTTTATTCTCTCCTTCTCGCTGGTCACTGGCCTGTTTATCCTGTTTGCGGACTTAACTCCGAAACGCATCGGTATGATTGCGCCTGAAGTGGTGGCTTTGCGTATCATCAACCCGATGCGCTTCTGCCTGTTGGTCTTCCGGCCGCTGGTGTGGTTCTTCAACGGCATGGCTAACATCATTTTCCGTATCTTCAAACTGCCGATGGTGCGTAAAGACGACATTACCTCCGACGATATCTACGCGGTGGTGGAAGCCGGCGCACTCGCGGGCGTGCTGCGTAAACAAGAGCACGAGCTGATTGAAAACGTGTTCGAGCTGGAGTCCCGCACCGTGCCGTCATCAATGACGCCGCGTGAAAACGTCATCTGGTTCGATCTGCATGAAGACGAGCAGAGCCTGAAAAACAAAGTGGCCGAGCATCCGCACTCCAAGTTCCTGGTGTGTAACGAAGATATCGACCACATCATTGGCTACGTCGATTCCAAAGACCTGCTGAACCGCGTGCTGGCCAACCAGAGCATGGCGCTGAACAGCGGTGTGCAGATTCGCAACACGCTGATCGTGCCGGATACGCTGACGCTGTCCGAAGCGCTGGAAAGCTTTAAAACCGCCGGTGAAGACTTCGCGGTGATCATGAACGAGTACGCGCTGGTGGTGGGCATTATCACCCTCAACGACGTGATGACCACCCTGATGGGCGACCTTGTCGGCCAGGGCCTGGAAGAGCAAATTGTCGCCCGTGACGAGAATTCCTGGCTGATTGACGGCGGCACACCGATCGACGACGTGATGCGCGTGCTGGATATCGATGATTTCCCACAGTCGGACAACTACGAAACCATCGGTGGTTTCATGATGTTTATGCTGCGAAAAATCCCGAAACGCACCGACTCGGTGAAATTCTCCGGCTATAAATTTGAAGTGGTGGATATCGATAACTACCGTATCGATCAGCTGCTGGTGACCCGCATCGACAACAAACCAACGGTGCTGGTACCGAAACAGGCGGACATCGCGGAACGCGAACAGGGCGCCGCCTGATTCCCTTACCGGGCTACGCCTGTAGCCCGGAAAACCCTCCTTCCCCGCAGAATGTGAAGCGGCTCACGCCCGTTTCGCCATAGCAGATTAGTACTGGTCGATAGCGGAACATTTATGACTCCCCGTGGCGCGAAACGGTAACGTTGCTCGCGTCTCTACAACAAGATTCCTGGATAAGGAAACGAGGGTATCATGAATAAAAATTACTCTATGAGCTGCCTGTTCTTCCTGTTTTTCTTTATCGGCTGGGGCTGCTGCTACCCCTATCTGTCGCTGTGGCTGACCGAAACCATCGGTATCAGCTATACCGACGTTGGCCTGGTCTATTCGTTTACCGCCATCATCGCAGTGTGCGTGCAGCCGCTGTTCGGTTTTATCTCCGACAAGCTGGTCTACCGTAAACACCTGATGTGGATGCTGGCCATCATCATCACGCTTTTTGCCCCCTGGTGGATCTACGTTTTCGCCCCGCTGCTGAAGTACAACGTCATTCTTGGCGCGCTGGCGGGTGGGGTATACATCGGGATGGCCTACGGCGCGGGCTGCGGTATCTGTGAAGCCTATATTGATAAGGTCAGCCGCGCCTCCGGCTTCGAGTTTGGCCGCGCGCGCATGTTTGGCGGGATTGGTGCCGCCATTGGCACCTTTGCCGCCGGCAAGCTCTACGGCATCGACCAGAACATGATTTTCTGGCTGGCCAGCACCGCGGGCGTCTGCCTGCTGCTGATCGTCTGGAAAACCCAGGTCGATACGTCCAACGCCGCGGTACATCAGCAAACCAAAGCTACGCCTGTCACCTTTCGAGACGCGGCCGCCCTACTAAAGCTGAAGAAATTCTGGTTCTTCGCTATCTATATGATTGGCGTTGGCGCCGTCTATGAAACCTACGACCAGCAATTTGCCATCTACTACAGCCACTTCTTTGAGAGCAAAGCACGTGGTGCGGAAGTCTTCGGCTACCTGACCACCGGGCAGATCTTCCTCGATGCGGTAGTGATGTTCTTCGCCCCGTGGTTCGTCAACAAAATCGGCCCGAAAAATGCCCTGCTGTACTGCGGCATGATCATGAGTCTGCGCATTATCGGCTCCGCCTGGGCGATTGGCCCTGTCTCCATCAGCCTGATTAAGCTGCTGCACGGTTTTGAAAGCTCCGTGCTGCTGGTGGCCGCGTTGAAATATATCAGCGCCAACTTCAACCCGCTGCTTTCCGCCACCGTTTATCTGATTGGTTTCCAGTTCGCCAAGAGTTTCAGCTCAATTTTCCTCTCAACCGGAATTGGGCATATGTACCAGAGCATGGGCTTTACCAGCAGCTACGTTGTATTGGGCAGCATTGCGCTGTGCTTTACGTTGATTTCCTTTATTACGCTGGATAACGCGCGCTTTTTCACCCCGCACTCCGCAACCACGCACTAATTACACGAGGTAATCTGCATGTCTGATTTATATTATGGTGTCGCTTATTACGACGAATATATGCCGGAGGATCGCCTGGCGAAAGACATCGCGCTGATGCGTGAAACAGGCATCAACGTAGTGCGTATTGCGGAATCGACCTGGAGTACGCTGGAGCCGCAGGAAGGCGAATACCATTTCTATCACATTGACCGCGTGCTAAACGCAATGCACGAAGCAGGCATCGCGGTGATTATCGGTACGCCGACCTACGCGGTACCGGCATGGCTGGTGGCAAAGCACCCTGACATTCTGGTGACCACCGCCGAAGGCCAGCAAAAGTACGGCCCACGGCAGATTATGGACATCGTGAACCCCACGTTTCGCCGCTATGCAGAGAACATTATCCGCACGTTGATGGCCCATGTGCAGGATCATCCGGCGATTATCGGCTGGCAGTTGGATAACGAAACCAAGCACTACGACAACGTCGGACGCTATATGCAGGAAGGCTTTGTGCGCAGCTTGCAGGAAAAATATCCCAGCCTCGACCAGTTGAATCGCGACTTCGGCCTCGACTACTGGAGCAACCGCATCGACAGTTGGGATGACTTCCCGCCGGTGGAAAACACCATCAATGCCAGCCTCGCCTGTGCGTTCTCGCGCTATCAGCGCCAGCAGGTAACGGAGTATCTGGCGTGGCAGGCGGAGATCGTGCGCGAGTATGCGCAGCCACACCAGTTCGTCACCCACAATTTTGATTTTGAATGGCGTGGATATTCGTTCGGCGTCCAGCCGCGCGTAGACCACTTCGCTGCAGCCAAAGCGCTGGATATTGCCGGGGTCGATATTTATCATCCCAGCCAGAAGCATTTAACCGGACGAGAAATTGCCTTCGGCGGCGCCATTACCCGCGCGCTAAAAGGTGGCAATAACTACTTTGTACTGGAAACCCAGGCGCAAGGCTTTGCCCAGTGGACGCCCTTCCCCGGCCAGTTGCGGCTCCAGGCCTTTAGTCACGTGGCGTCGGGCGCGGCGATGGTCTCGTACTGGCACTGGCACTCCATCCACAATTCATTTGAAACCTACTGGAAGGGGCTGCTGAGCCACGATTTTTCCCGCAACGCGACCTGGCAGGAAGCGACTACTATCGGCGCTGATTTCGCTCGCCTGTCACCTCAGCTAGCCGGACTGCGAGCCGAGAACGATGTGGCGCTGCTGATTAACAATGAAGCCATGGATGCACTCAATCAGTTCCGCCCCGGCGACGCGCAGGGCAACGTCTATAACGATATCTTCCGCCGCTTCCACGATGCACTGTATGACCACAACATCGCGCTGGATATCATCAACGACGTCACCGAGGAGACGTCGCGCTACAAAATACTGATCGTACCCGCCCTGTACGCCGCCGATGACGGTCTGCTCACGCGGATTAACCGCTACGTTGAGCAAGGAGGACGGGCGCTGATTAGCTTTAAGTCCGGCTTCAGTGATGAAAACGTGAAGGTGCGCAGCAGCGCGCAGCCGGGCATTCTGCACAGCGCATGTGGCGTAACCTACAGCCAGTTCACCCTGCCGGAGGACGTGACCGTTGTCGGCTGTACTTCGGCCCTGGACTGCCGCGAACACAACGCCGCCGAGCTGTGGATGGAGCTGCTAACGCCTGCGCCGGGGACCCGCACGCTGCTGCGCTATCAGCATCCGGCCTGGAGCAAGTATGCGGCGGCGACCGAAGCGAACTACGGCAAAGGCCGGGCGCTGTACGTGGGCTTCCTGCCGCACAAGGCGCTGATTAGTCAGCTGTTTGACACCCTGACCGACGGGCTGGAACTCCATTCGCGCACGTCAGCCTACCGCTATCCTTTAATTACCAGAACCCTGCGTAACCGCGACGGCAAACGCATTCACTTCCTGTTTAACTACAGCGGCGATAGTCAAGAGATGCTCGCCGAAACCAGCGGCACCGAGCTGCTAAGCGGTAAATCGGTGACGCTCGGCGAGCCATTGCGTCTCAAAGGCTGGGAATTTAGTATCATCGAAAGTTAACGGCAACGGGCGGAGGAGTTATGGAGTTAGATATCAATGCGCTTTTGCACTTCTCACCATTGATAAAAACTTTCACCTTCAACGCCTGGGTCGTCGCTGGCTTTACGCCTATTACTCGCGGTTCAAAGCTCGACTACTACATCAACCGCCCGCAGGGGATGAAGGGTTATATTATCAACCTGACCCTGCGCGGCCAGGCGCGCGCGAAGGCGGGAGAAGGGTCGCTGCTGTTTGGCGAAAACGAACTGCTGCTGTTCCCGCCTGGCGTGCCACACCACTACGGGCGCGATGAGCACAGCGAACATTGGGACCACCTGTGGATCTACTTTATTCCACGTCCTTACTGGATCGACTGGCTCAAGTGGGACCACACGACCCACAGTATTGGCAAAACCAAGGTGAACGATCCCCAGCAGCAGCAGGCGCTACGCGATCTTTTTTATGAGGTTATCCATCACCACAACGATACCGCCCCGCTCGCCGAAGCGCTGGCGATGAACGCGCTGGAGCGGCTTATTTTGAGCTGCTTCCAGCTACAGCCGATCAGCAACCGCCACGCCCACGACCCGCGCATCAACGCTATCTGTGATTACCTGAACGAAAATATTGCCCAGGAGATGAAAATTGAGACGCTGGCAGCGATGGTTTTCCTGTCGCCTTCCAGACTGGCGCATCTGTTTAAGAATGAGTTAGGGCAAACCATCTACGCCTGGCGCGAGATGCAGCGGGTGAATCGGGCAAAGTGGTTACTGCAGACCACCACGCTGCCGCTGAATAAAGTAGCGCTGTCGATCGGCTATAGCGACCCGGTCTATTTCACGAAGGTGTTCCGCAAACACAACGGCATTCCGCCGGGGGAGTACCGCAAGCGCTATGCGGCGATGAAGGGCTAAAAACATCAACGGCTCCCATAAGGAGCCGTTTTTAATTCTACCGCGTGATATCTGCGTTAGGCCATTTCGGTCTGAAGACGCAGTACGTGACGGTTCACTTCAGACATCACAGAAAGGTGCTGGATGTCTCTGACTTTTGGGATAAGAATTTTACCCTTATCAAATTCAAAAGCGCCAACGTCCTTGATATACAACCGTCCACGAAACAGGGTCTTAACATACTTCGCAACCTGAAGCGGGTTGTAGCGTTGGAAAATTTTCATTCTAATCTCCTGCGAGTACTACGCCCTAGTTGATCCACATTTGGCTTCAACGCTCCGGGGCGCAAAGTGAAGTACTCGTTAACTATAGTCCATAACAACAGAGGTCCTCTATCATAGAGGTCCTAATTTACTTTTTTATTACAATAATTCAGAACATTCTTTTCAGCTATACGACGAAGACAGTATAAGGCTTCATTTTCGTGAGATTGTGTGCGTTCCTCCACAAACTGGCACCGCCTTTGCGGGAAAACTCCATTAATCGCACTTATGATTAAAAGCATCGACCAAGTGGTCGGATCACCTGCATATAAAAAGGAAAAACCATGACTCTACGTACGCTTCTTGCGGTTTCATGCCTGTTAATGCCGTTAATGGCAGCCGCACATAATTTCACAAATGGACAACGCGTGGCCCCCGTTGGCGTGGCCGATCGCGGTGAACTCATTCTTGATAACGATAAGTTTAGCTATAAAAGCTGGAATAGCGCGCAGCTCCCCGGCAAAGTGCGCGTCGTGCAACATATTGCCGGACGTTCGTCAGCAAAAGAGAAAAACGCCTCGTTGATTGAAGCCATTAAGGCCGCCAATCTGCCGCACGATCGCTATCAGACCACCACCATCGTGAATACCGATGACGCCATTCCGGGTTCATCGATGTTTGTGCGCAGCAGCATTGAAAGCAATAAGAAGCTGTTCCCGTGGTCGCAGTTTGTCGTCGATAGCGACGGCGTAGTGCGCAAAGCCTGGCAGCTTGAAGAAGGCAGTTCAGCGATTGTGGTGCTGGATAAAGACGGGCGAGTGCAGTGGGCAAAAGACGGTGGCCTGACGGCGGCAGAAGTGCAGCAGGTCGTCGCCCTGCTGCATAAGCTGTTGAATTAAAAAATTGAAACGCGGAAGCCGGGGTTAAGGAACGATTCGCGCGGGGTGTAATCCAGCGTTTTACCCTGCCAGTCGTTGACGTGCGCGCCGGCAGCGGCGGCGACGGCGTGTCCCGCCGCGGTATCCCAGATGTTGGTTGGCCCGAAGCGCGGGTAAAGCTGCGCTTCGCCTTCCGCCACCAGGCAGAACTTCAGCGACGAACCAATCGACGCCGTATCATGCTCGCCTAACTGTTGCAGATACTCTTTCAGCTCGTCATCGTTGGCATAGTGCGAGCGGCTAACCACCACTTTCGGCGGGTTAGCGTCGCGCACCTGAATTTGCTTACGCACGCCGCACTCTTCTTTCCACGCCTTGCCGTTGGCGGCGCTATACATCACCTTCAGCACCGGCGCGTAGACCACACCCAGTACCGCTTTGCCATTCTCAATCAGCGCGATGTTGACGGTGAATTCACCGTTGCGTTTGATGAACTCCTTAGTGCCGTCCAGCGGGTCCACCAGCCAATAGCGCTGCCAGTGCTGGCGCTCGTCCCAGCCCGGCGGATCTTCTTCGGAGAGAATCGGGATTTCCGGCGTCATCGCCTTCAGGCCTTTGATAATCACATGGTGAGCGGCGATGTCGGCCGCAGTCACCGGCGAATCATCTTTCTTGCTGGCGATGTCTAACGGCTGCTTACCATCGTACACGTCCATGATGGCATCGCCCGCATCGCGCGCAAGCTGACAGACTTGTTCTAACATTTTCCACCTCGTTAAAATTACAGTGGTGTTAACTTATTGTTTTATTTATATCGTATTGCCGCTTAATCCGCTATTCCCATCATCGTTCCGGATAACTGTGAACCGCTGCCGATTTCCCGTCATGATTTTCTGGCATGATTCACATCCTTGTAAGCAACAGAAAACAAATACATTTAAATCTGTGTCTTAGATCGAAAAAAAGGATGCCTCTGATGATCAAGTTTAGCGCAACGCTTCTGGCCACGCTGATCGCCGCCAGCGTCAATGCGGCAACGGTGGACCTCCGTATCATGGAAACCACCGATCTTCATAGCAATATGATGGATTTTGATTACTACAAAGATACCGCCACCGAGAAGTTCGGCCTGGTCCGCACGGCGAGCCTGATTAACGCCGCTCGCGACGAGGTGAAGAACAGCGTGCTGGTGGATAACGGCGATGTTATTCAGGGTAGCCCAATGGGTGACTACGCGGCAGCAAAAGGGTTAAAGCAGGGCGATACGCACCCGGTGTATAAAGCGATGAACCTGCTCGACTACACGGTGGGTAACCTCGGCAACCACGAGTTCAACTACGGTCTGGATTATCTGCACAAAGCGCTGGCGGGTGCGAAATTCCCGTATATTAACGCCAATATCATCGACGTTAAGACCCAAAAACCGATGTTTACTCCGTATCTGATTAAAGAAACGGACGTAGTCGATAAAGATGGCAGCAAGCACACGCTGAAAATCGGCTATATCGGCTTTGTGCCGCCGCAGATCATGACCTGGGATAAAGCCAACCTGAGCGGCAAAGTCACCGTTAACGACATCACCGAAACCGCCCGCAAGTACGTGCCGGAGATGCGCGCCAACGGTGCGGACGTGGTGGTGGTGATTGCCCACTCCGGCCTCTCTGCCGATCCCTACCAGGCGATGGCGGAAAACTCGGTCTACTACTTAAGCCAGGTACCGGGCGTTGACGCCATTATGTTCGGCCACGCCCACGCGGTGTTCCCGAGCAAAGACTTCGCCAGCATTAAAGGCGCGGATATCGCCAAAGGCACTCTGAATGGCGTTCCCGCGGTCATGCCGGGGATGTGGGGCGATCACCTGGGCGTGGTCGATCTGGTGCTGAACAATGACAGCGGCAAATGGCAAGTGACCTCGGCACAGGCGCAGGCGCGACCGATTTACGATGCGGCGGCGAAGAAATCGCTGGCGGCAGAAGACAGTAAGCTGGTCGATGCGCTGAAGGCCGACCACGACGCTACGCGTGAGTTCGTCAGCAAGCCGATCGGGAAATCCTCCGACAACATGTACAGCTACCTGTCGCTGGTGCAGGACGACCCAACCGTCCAGGTGGTTAACATGGCGCAGAAGGCCTACGTTGAGCACTATATTCAGGGCGATCCGGATCTGGCGAAACTGCCGGTGCTGTCTGCCGCCGCGCCGTTTAAAGTGGGTGGCCGTAAGAACGATCCGGCCAGCTATGTCGAAGTGGAAAAAGGCCAGCTCACCTTCCGCAACGCCGCCGATCTTTATCTCTACCCGAACACCCTGGTGGTGGTCAAAGCCAGCGGCAAAGAGGTGAAAGAGTGGCTGGAGTGCTCTGCCGGGCAGTTCAACCAGATCGATCCGCACAGCAGCAAGCCGCAGTCTCTGATCAACTGGGACGGCTTCCGCACCTATAACTTCGACGTGATTGACGGTGTGAACTATCAGGTTGATATCACTCAGCCTGCACGTTATGACGGTGAATGTCAGGTCGTTAACCCGAAGGCCGAGCGTATTAAGCATCTGACCTTCAACGGCAAGCCGATTGATCCAAACGCCACGTTCCTTGTCGCCACCAACAACTACCGTGCCTACGGCGGTAAGTTCGCGGGCACGGGTGACAGCCACATTGCCTTCGCCTCGCCGGACGAAAACCGCTCGGTGCTGGCGGCCTGGATTGGCGCCGAGTCGAAGAAAGCCGGTGAAATTCACCCGGCGGCGGACAACAACTGGCGTTTAGCGCCGATTCACAGCGACACCAAACTGGATATTCGCTTTGAAACCTCGCCGTCAGAAAAAGCGGCGGCGTTTATCAAAGAAAAAGCGCAGTATCCGATGAAACAGGTGGCGACCGATGACATTGGCTTCGCGATTTATCAGCTGGATTTGAGTAAGTAAACAACGAGCCGACACAGACGTTTTACGCCTGTGTCGGGCTCTGTTGCGCCATCACCATTGGCAAGTTCACCTCAATCCAGTCCGCCAGCGCCGCCACCTTTTCGCTCACCTCTTCTCCCAACGGGGTCAGGCTATACTCTACATGCGGCGGTACCACCGGGTAGGAAACGCGGTTGATAAAGCCATCCTGCTCAAGCGCCTGCAACGACTGGGCGAGCATTTTTTCACTCACGCCGCCCATTTTACGCCGCAGGTCGCTAAATCGGTGCGTGCCCTCACGCAGCGCCACCAGAATCAGCACGCCCCAGCGGCTGGTCACATGTTTGAGTACGTCTCGCGAGGGACAGCGCTCGGCAAACAAATTGCCGTTACGCATCTTTTGCGTCAGCGTCGGATTATTTTCTTTCATACTTACCTTTCCGTACGTACTTACTAAAAGTTAGTTATGGTGTTAGCTTACCACAACATCATACGAACACGAAGGAGAATACCCATGATCGCGATTACCGGAGCCACCGGCCAACTGGGCCAACAGGTGTTTGCTAACCTACTCAACACCACTGCCGCCAACCAACTCGTTGCCGTTGTCCGTAACCCGGCAAAAGCCGAAGCGCTAAGCCAGAAAGGCGTCGTTGTGCGTCAGGCCGATTACGGCGACGAAGCGGCGTTAACCAGGGCCCTGCAAGGTGTCGATAAGCTGCTGATTATCTCCTCCAGCGAAGTCGGCCAGCGCGCGCCGCAGCACCGCAATATCATCAACGCCGCGAAAGCCGCAGGCGTAAAATTCATCGCCTATACCAGCCTGCTGCACGCCGACACTTCTCCGCTGGGGCTGGCCGACGAGCACGTCGCCACGGAAAAAATGCTGGCCGACTCCGGCATTCCTTTCGCGCTGCTGCGCAACGGCTGGTATACCGAAAACTATCTGGCGAGCGCGCCTGCCGCACTGGAACACGGTGTGTTTATCGGGGCTGCCGGTGAAGGCAAAATCGCCTCCGCGACCCGCGCCGATTACGCCGCTGCCGCCGCGCGCGTGATAGCCGAAGACGGTCATGCCGGGAAGGTGTACGAACTGGCGGGCGACCACGGCTGGACGCTGAGTGAACTGGCCGCGGAACTGGCAAAACAGAGTGGTAAGAACGTGGTTTACCAGAACCTGAGCCAGGCGGATTTTGCCGCCGCGCTGAAGAGCGTTGGCCTGCCTGCCGGACTGGCTGACATGCTCGCAGACTCAGACGTCGGCGCCTCTAAAGGCGGCCTGTTCGACGACAGCCATACCCTCAGCAAACTGATTGGTCGCCCTAGCACGCCCCTTGCCGAGAGCGTCAAAGGTATCCTGTAAGCGTTAAGGATAGGTTAAATGGGGTAGCGCCTCCGCAGGTCATCTCTGATAATGAAGGGATGACCCGGAGGGAGAAGTGACGTGGAAGGCGTACCAGAACAGTTCAACGACGAGAAAGACAGCGCGCGCTTTCGCCACCTGGCGCAGGTGCCGGGCTTAGAGCTGTATCATGCCCATATCTCGCGTTACGCCTTTGAGCCTCACACCCACGAAGCGTTTGGTATCGGCGTGATTGAAGCCGGGGCCGAACGCTTTCGTTATCGTGGTACCCAGCATGTCGCGCCCACCCACTCTATCGTCACCATGAATCCGGACGAGCTGCATACCGGCGAAGCAGAAACCGCCGACGGCTGGCGTTACCGGATGATTTATCTCGACCCCGATCTGCTTGAAAGCGTCACCGGCATTCGCCACTGGTGGTTTGCAGATGCTACTCGTCACGATCCGCTTCGCGCGCTGCAAATTGGCCGCCAGATCCATGCCTTATGGCACACCGACGATCCGCTGGCGCAGAAAGGGCTGCTGCTGGATTTAATCGATACATTCCAGCCGCTGGCCTGTCACACGCCGGTACTGGCCGAAGGAATTCACCGCTTCGCCCACGTCCGCGACTATCTGTACGACAACTACATGCATCCGATCACGCTCGATGAGCTGGCGAACGTCGCGGCGCTGAGCCCGTGGCACTTCCAGCGCCAGTTTAAGGCCCACTTCCACGTCACGCCGCACCAGATGCTGATGGCGGTACGCCTGTGGCGCGCCAAAGAGTTTCTCACCCGCGGCATGCCTGCTGCCGAAGTCGCAGCGGCCACCGGCCTGACCGACCAGTCTCATCTCACCCGAGCCTTTACCCAGCGCTATGGCATTACCCCCGTGCGTTATCAAAAACAGGTCATCCGTCGCTAATCAGCAATCTCGTACAATACTGAATCCATTTCCCCTCCTACACTTTGCGCATGTTTAACCGAAGTGGATATCACGATGATTAGCGGTGTGCTGTACGCCCTGTTAGCGGGTTTGATGTGGGGGCTGATTTTTGTCGGGCCGCTTATCGTGCCGGATTACCCGGCGATATTACAATCGATGGGGCGCTATCTGGCGCTGGGGCTGATTGCCCTGCCGCTGGCCTGGCTGGGCCGCGCACGCCTGTGCCAGCTCACGCGCAAAGACTGGTGGACGGCGCTATGGCTCACCATGATGGGCAACCTGATTTATTACTTCTGCCTGGCCAGCGCGATTCAGCGCACCGGTGCGCCTGTTTCCACGATGATCATCGGCACATTGCCGGTGGTGATACCGGTATTCGCCAACCTGCTTTATAGCCAGCGCGACGGCAAGCTTTCCTGGCTGCGGCTGATGCCCGCCCTGGTACTGATCGGTTTTGGGCTGCTGTGCGTCAACGTCGCCGAGCTGCATCAGGGGCTACCGAACTTTAGCGGCTGGCGCTATGGCTCGGGCATTGCGCTGGCGAGTATTTCGGTGGTGTGCTGGGCATGGTATGCGCTACGCAACGCCCGCTGGCTGCGAGAGAATCCGCATCAGCCGCCATTAATGTGGGCGACCGCACAGGCGCTGGTGACGCTGCCGGTTTCCATCGTGGGCTATATCGCGGCCTGCGCATGGCTAAATACCCAGACGCCGGATTTCTCACTGCCTTTTGGCCCGCGTCCAGCGGTATTTATTGGCCTGATGATGGCCATCGCCGTGCTGTGCTCGTGGGTCGGCGCGCTCTGCTGGAACGTGGCGAGCCAGCGGCTACCGACGGTGATCCTCGGGCCATTGATTGTCTTTGAAACGCTGGCGGGGCTGCTGTACACCTTCCTGTTGCGCCAGGAGATGCCGCCAATATTGACGCTAAGCGGTGTTACACTGCTGGTTATCGGCGTAGTGATTGCGGTGCGCTCGAAACCGCAGAAACCGGCGGTGGTGCCGGTTTCTGAGTCCTGAGGTTTAGAAGGTTTCCCAGTTCGCTTCGCTCAGCGGCGTAGATTTTGCCGCCGGAGCGAAAGCTTTCTTCACCGGTGTGGGCTGGCGCTGCTGCTGGCGGCTGATTTTAAACACGGCTACCGTTTGGTTCAGGCGTGCGGCCTGCTCCTCCAGCGCGGCGGCCGCACTGGCCGACTCTTCCACCAGCGAGGCGTTCTGCTGCGTGACGCGGTCCATCTCGGCAACCGCCTGGCCCACCTGGTCGATACCGCGGCTCTGTTCATCAGAGGCCGAGGCGATTTCGCCCATGATGTCGCTGACGCGGGTCACCGCGTTGACGATCTCCGCCATGGTCTCTCCGGCTTCGTGTACCAGCGCGGAACCGGCGCTGACGCGATTGCCCGAGTCATCAATCAGCGCTTTAATCTCTTTTGCCGCCTGGGCGCTACGCTGCGCCAGCGTACGCACTTCCCCGGCGACCACCGCGAAACCGCGCCCCTGCTCGCCCGCGCGCGCGGCTTCCACCGCGGCATTCAGCGCCAGAATATTGGTCTGGAAGGCAATGCCATCAATCACGTTGGTAATCTGCGCAATTTTGCTGGAACTGGCGGCGATTTCGTCCATTGTGCGCACCACGCCGTCCACCACATTACCGCCCTTCTGCGCCGTTTCCGAAGCGTTATGGGCCAGTTGCGTCGCCTGACGGGCGTTATCGGCGTTCTGCTTCACGGTCGCGGTCAGTTGCTCCATGCTGGCTGCCGTCTCTTCCAGCGACGCCGCCTGTTGCTCGGTGCGCGAAGAGAGATCGTTGCTGCCGGCAGAGATTTCGCCCGCACCGGTATAGATGGTATCTGCGCCTTCACGCACCACGCCTACCGTCTTCGCTAATGATTGCTGCATGTCGTTGACGTTACGCGCCAGAAGGGCCATTTCATTGCTGCCCTCGGTATTGATGTCGTTGGTCAGATCGCCTTCTGCGATATGCCGAATGTGCGCCATCACGCTATGCAACGGCTTGAGCAACACGCGCTGCATGGCTATCCAGCTCACCACTATCACCGCCACCACCAGCAACATGATGGCGCCAAGCGTCCACAGAATACGCACATAGTCGCTTTCATTTTGTTTGATGCCGGCATTCGTCAACGATGCCTGCGCCGCGCGCCAGTCTTGATAGACGGCCTGCATGGCCCGCTGCTTCTGTTCGGCGTTCTGCTTGAACATCTCTTCAAGTTTGCCTTCCGCCAGCAGCTCATTCATACGCGCCAGCGTGGCGGAATAAATACCGTACTGTTTCTCCAGGCTATCCGACAGATGACTATCCAGCCCCGGCGTTTCCGGCAGCGCGTAATATTTGTCGTAATGATGTTTTGCTTCAGCCAACAGATTATTCGCCGTATCGACCAGCGTTTTCAGCTCGCCGCCGTTGACGCTGCTCGCCATCGTCCCCTGCAGACGCAGCATGCCGCGGTTAAGCGTCACGCGAGCCTGGTTAAGGCTAATCCATGCGTCGGTAAACTCGGCCACGTTCTGGCTGGAAAGCTGAGAGACGGTAAAATTCTGCTTATCGTTATTCAGCGCGCGTACAAATACACCGGCTGAAATCATCTGCATCGCGCCCAGCGCGACCAGAACAACAATCAGTACGGTGATTACTTTTATTCTTTTAAACATCATTTGCCTTTTTGTGCAGGTGATCTGAAGTCTCACTATCGGCAGCACGACGGGCTTATTTAATCGATTCAGGTCTTACCAGCGCTATTCTCAATAAGATTCAGCACGTTAAAGGGCAATAATTTTTTGTGACAACCATCACTTAAAATCCTCTCCCCATAAAGGGGTATATCCTCACCATAAAGATGCATTTAAAATGCACCTTATATTATTGATGACGAGGTAACTGCTATGGCCTTTCGCGACCAACCTTTAGGCGAGCTGGCGCTCTCCATCCCACGCGCATCCGCGCTGTTCCGTAAATATGATATGGATTACTGCTGCGGCGGTAAGCAGACGCTTGGCCGTGCGGCCACTCGCAAAGATCTGGACGTTGCCGTGATTGAGGCCGAGCTGGCGAAACTGGCAGAAGAACCGGTGGAAAAAGACTGGCGTGCCGCGCCGTTGGCCGAAATCATCGACCACATCGTGGTGCGTTATCACGACCGTCACCGTGAACAGCTGCCGGAGCTGATTCTGCAGGCGACCAAAGTTGAACGCGTGCACGCCGACAAGCCGAACGTACCGAAAGGGCTGGCCAAATACCTGACCATGCTGCACCAGGAGCTTTCCAGCCATATGATGAAAGAGGAGCAGATTCTGTTCCCGATGATCAAACAGGGGATGGGTAGCCAGGCCATCGGGCCGATTAGCGTAATGGAAAGCGAGCACGATGAAGCGGGCGAACTGCTGGAAGTGATCAAGCACACTACCCAGAACGTCACCATTCCGCCGGAAGCCTGCACCACCTGGAAGGCGATGTACAACGGCATCAACGAGCTGATTGACGACCTGATGGAGCACATCAGCCTCGAGAATAACGTGTTGTTCCCGCGCGCGCTCAAAGGCGAATAACGTTATCCCACGCCTCTCCATTCGGGAGGCGTTTTTTTACAGCAGCCCTTTCTGGCGGAAGGTTTCTCGCGTTGCCACGTTGAGATCCAGCCCCGCTAACGCTTCGGGTTTCACCCAGGCAATCTCCTGAAATTCTTCATTAAACGTCACATCACGATTGGCGCTCACGCAGTCGAAGATGAGATAAATCATATAGATTTGTTCCGTGGTACCGTCAGCGTAGGTTTTCACCCGTACATCGTCACGGAAGGCCCACGGCTTCACCTCGGTAATCTCCAGCGCATCGCCCAGCTCTTCGCGGATTTCGCGACGCAGCGCTTCTTCCATGGTTTCTCCCGCCTCCATGCCGCCACCGGACAGCGCCCACTGGCCGGGGAAAACGCCGCGGTCGTCGGCCATTTTGCACAGCAGGTATTCGCCCTGGTTTTGAATCACCGGGCAAACAATTGTTCTCTGACGCATTTTATCTCCATACGTTTTTCGTTTATGGCTTTGAAATTAGCACGTTGAGAAAAGGGGGGCTACGAGATGGGGCGCAAAAACGAAGAAAGCGCCACAATGGGCGCTTTGTACGGTTTTCCTCTACGGCCCTCTGGGGAGAAGGCCGGAGAGAGGGCAAATATCTTACTTAGCCCGCTGATTCTTACGCAGGAACATCCACCCCAGCCCCAGTACGATGAACCAAATCGGCGTCACCATCAGCGCTTCACGGGTATCGGTTTCCAGCGTCAGCAGGACCAGAACAAAGGCGAAGAACGCCATGCACACCCAGCACATCACCTTGCCCAGCGGCATTTTGTAGATGGATTTTTCATGCAGGTGCGGACGCTGCTTACGGTACACCAGGTAGGAGCACAGAATAATCGTCCAGACGAACATGAACAGAATCGCCGATACGGTGGTGATCATGGTGAAAGCCGCGATTACGCTTGGGTTGACCATCAGCATCACCACGCCGCCCAGCAGGCAGATACAGGAGAAGGTCAGCCCTTTCGCCGGTACCGCACGTTTGGAAAGCTTGGCAAACAGGCTCGGCGCTACGCCGTCCTGCGCCAGACCGAACAGCATACGGCTGGTAGAGAACACGCCGCTGTTGGCGGAAGAGGTCGCTGAGGTCAGCACCACGAAGTTGATAATGCTCGCCGCAGCCGGCAGGCCCACCAGCATGAACAGCTCAACGAACGGGCTCTTATCCGGTACGACTGAACTCCACGGCGTCACGGACATAATCACGATCAGCGCAAAGACGTAGAACATGATGATACGAATCGGAATCGAGTTGATCGCGCGCGGCAGCGATTTCTCCGGATCCTTGGTTTCTGCGGCGGTGGTGCCCACCAGCTCAATACCCACGAACGCAAACACCGCTATCTGGAAGCCAGCAAAGAAACCGCTAATGCCTTTCGGGAACCAGCCGCCGTCGTTCCACAGATGCGCGAACGACGCCTCTACGCCGGTTGGCGAGGTAAAGTGCGTCAGTACCATCACCAGGCCGACGATAATCAGCGCCACAATGGCGACGATTTTGATCATCGCAAACCAGAACTCCATCTCACCAAACATCTTCACGGTGGCGAGGTTGAGGCCCAGCAGCAGCAGGACCACCGCCAGCGAGGCGACCCAGTCAGACAACCCGGGGAACCAGAATTGGGCATAGGCGGTGATCGCGACGACGTCCGCCATCCCGGTGACTACCCAGCAAAACCAGTAGGTCCAGCCGGTGAAATAACCCGCCCACGGGCCGAGCAGATCGGCCGCAAAGTCGCTGAATGATTTATATTCGAGATTGGAGAGCAGCAGCTCACCCATCGCGCGCATGACGAAGAACAGCATAAAACCGATGATCATATAAACAAAGATGATCGACGGCCCTGCGAGACTGATTGTTTTCCCCGAGCCCATAAACAGCCCGGTACCGATGGCGCCGCCAATCGCAATCAACTGAATATGTCGGTTAGTAAGGTTTCGCCGTAGCGACTGTTCAGCCGGCTCCTGCTCTGAAGCAGCAGCGACTTTGATCTGATCAACCATGTGATTTTCTTCCTGTTGTTTCTGTCTGTGTTGTGCGGGCTCTACTGGCCCTTTATGTCGTCATGCAAAACGATCCCGGTTATAGGATGTCTCGATATTAGGTAAGAATCGGAGGGATGAATACTATGATTTAAATATAATGTTAATTTTATGTTTAAAGTGAGTGTTATATCACCTCACCTATGGGAAACAGCTCACAAAAATACACGCAACAGCGGCATTTGCAAGATTAAATCCCAGGATATATCAAACTTAAGGATTTTATATCCTCCCCCCAGGCGGAGAGAGGATAAATGCCAGAATTACAGGATTTCCAGCAACTCAACTTCAAAGACCAGCGTGCTGAACGGAGGGATAGAAGCCCCCGCGCCGCGCTCGCCGTAGGCCAGGCTGTGAGGGATAGTCAGTTCCCACTTAGAGCCGACTGGCATCAGGGTCAACGCTTCAATCCAGCCAGCGATAACGCCGTTAACCGGGAACTCAGCTGGTTCGCCGCGTGCCACGGAGCTGTCGAAGACGGTGCCGTCGATCAGTTTACCGGTGTAGTGTACGCGAACGTGATCGGTACGCGCCGGGATTGCCCCCTCGCCCTGAGTCAGTACGCGGAACTGCAGGCCGGACTCGGTGCTGTTCACGCCTTCTTTCTCACGGTTTTCTTCCAGATATTTCACGCCGTCTTCCGCCATCGCGGCAAAACGCTCGCGACGCACCGCATCAGCGCGTTCGTGGATTTCACGCAGCGCGCGATGAACAACGTCTACCGGCACAGCAGGCTGCTTGCCTTCCAGCGCATCGGCGATACCGGCAACCAGTGCTTCTGGCAGTAAACCCTGCAAACCGGACTCGCTTAGCTGCTGTCCTACCTGCAGGCCGATACCGTAGCTTGCCTGTGCTTCAATGGTGTCAAAAGTCGGGGTGGCCATCGTCTTTCCTTTCTTCGGGTATAAAGTAGCGGGCAGCATAGCAGCCACGCCGCACAGGGTAAAACTTTGTGTCAGGAAAGATGACAAATTGCCGGGAAAAAGAAACAATACCGATCGCCCATAGGATATGATGAGAGAACGCTTTAGCACGTTCATCAGGCAGTTATCTATAATGGATAGCAATGACACGGAGCAGGAGGAGAGCCATGCCCGGGAGATTTGAACTAAAACCTTTGCTGGAGAAGATCTGGCACGCGCCGGACAATCTTCGCATCCTGGATCCGTTGCCGCTTGCACACCGCCGAGGTGTGATTGTCGCTGCCCTGGCCATCATTGTCGGGTTCCTGTTGCCTTCCGCTGACGACGCCCCGGTGACGCCGGTCAGCCGTACCGCACAGCTCGACTTCCAGTCGCAGTCACAGCCGCAGCCCGACGCGCAGCCTTTGCATGCCCAACTGGTGACGCCGTCTAACGACCTCGACCAGGTCGCCCCGGTCGCACCCGAGCCGGTGCAGGAAGAGCAGCCAAATGAACAGGAGCAGGCCCCTGTTTCGCGCACTCAGCCGTACCAGGAAAGCAGCAGCAGTACCGAATGGCGAACCTATCAGGTTGAGGCAGGGAAAACGATGGCGCAGCTGTTCCGCGACAATAATCTGCCGCCGACTGACGTTTACGCGATGGCGCAGGTAGAAGGGGCAGGCAAACCGCTCAGCAACCTCAAAAACGGACAAAAGGTACAGATTCGTAAGAACGCCAACGGCGTGGTGACCGGACTGACCATTGAATCCGATAACGGGCAGGTGCTGTTTACCCGTCAGGCGGACGGCAGCTTTATTCGCGCCCGCTAAACACACACAGTGCCGGATGGCGGCTGCGCCTTATCCGGCCTACACACGCGGTAAACGTAAGCCTGATAAGCGCAGCGCTATCAGGCTTACCGCTTAACCTTATTCACCCACCAAATCCCCGAACACACCAGCACCAGCGCAATCGCATATTTCCATTCGAGAATATTTTCCCCGAGGAAAATTGCCGATAGCACCGACCCCGATACCGGAATCAGGAAGTTAAACGGCGCGATCATCCCGACGCGGTTGTACTTAAGCAGGATACTCCACAGCGCAAAGGCCACCGAGGAGAGCAGCGTCAGGTAGCCGAGAATCGCCACCGAGGAGAGACCGTGGAAGGTCAGCGTGCCGCCGCTCAGGTAGCCGCCAATCACCAGCGCCAGGCCGCCAATCGCCAGCTGATAGCCGGTCATTACCGTCGGGTCGACCGTCTGGGAAATGCGCTTACCGTACAGCGATGCCGCCGACAGGATAAACGCCGCCAGCACCACCGAACCATCGCCCAGCAGGCTAAAGCTGAAGTCCATCAGGCCGCTGTTGAAGTTCACCACCATCACCCCGGCAAACCCGAGAATACAGCCCAGCGTCTTGTTATAGCTGAGTTTGTCGTTCTGGTAGATGAAGTGCGCCAGCAGCACGCTGAAGAAGGTTCCGGTCGCATTCATGATGGACCCTTTCACCCCGGTGGTGAAGGCCAGACCGATGTAGAAGAAGATGTACTGTAGCGAGGTCTGCGTGAGCCCCAGCAGCGTGAGCTGGCCGAACTGGCGCGGGCTTAAACGTGCGATAGGCTTTCGCTGCGCCATCGCCAGCAGCAACAGCAGCAGTCCGGCAAACAGAAAGCGGTAGCCGGCAAAAACGATTTTAGTCGGGATATCGTCGGCAGCAATCTGGAAAATTTCGTATCCGCTCTTGATCGCCGGATAAGCACTGCCCCACAGCAGACAGCAGAAAGCGGCACAGAGGTAGACAACGTTCTTGCGGGAAAATAGCGGATGCTGGCGGAGAGTGTCCATTCTTTCACCAAAAAATTAAAATATTGTTTTAATTTTTTGATTATCGCGAAAAGGATGAAAAATAGCCAGTCGAAAAGTGGTGGCTCAGAAAGGCAAAACGCCGGCACGAGGCCGGCGTCTTGTTGTTATCAAAACGTGGGTTGCAGATTACTCAGCAACAACGTTGATGATAACTTTAGCGAACACTTCGCTGTGAACCTGGAAGTCCACTTCATGCTCACCAGTGGTACGCAGAACGCCGTTCGGCAGACGAACTTCGCTCTTAGCAACTTTAACGCCAGCTGCAGTTACAGCGTCAGCGATGTCGCGAGTACCGATGGAACCGAACAGTTTACCTTCGTCGCCAGCTTTAGACGCGATGGTTACGGATTCCAGTGCGTTGATCTGCGCAGCACGAGCTTCAGCAGCAGACAGAACGTCAGCCAGTTTGGCTTCCAGTTCAGCGCGGCGTGCTTCGAAGAATTCAACGTTTTTCTTGGTAGCAGGAACAGCTTTACCCTGCGGGACCAGGAAGTTACGAGCGTAGCCCGCTTTAACGTTAACCTGATCACCCAGGCTACCCAGGTTTGCTACTTTATCAAGCAGAATAACTTGCATTACCTTATCCTCTCAAAGTCGTATTAATGGACCGTGACCGATTACTGATGACGATCAGTGTACGGCAGCAGGGACAGGTAGCGAGCGCGTTTGATAGCGCGAGCCAGCTGACGCTGGTATTTTGCACGGGTACCGGTGATACGGCTTGGGACAATCTTACCGCTTTCGGTGATGTAGTTTTTCAGCGTAGCGATATCTTTATAGTCGATCTCTTGAACGCCTTCCGCGGTGAAACGGCAGAACTTGCGACGACGGAAATAACGTGCCATATGGCTAGTCTCCAGAATCTATCAATTCAATCTGCTCGGCATGCAGAACCATTTTGCTCAGGCCGTTCTTTGCCTTGTGGCAAGAGATGAACCCCTGAACGGTTACTGCGCTACCGACCGTTATACTGTGAGTAATGGCCTGGTTTTCGTGTCCGCTAATAATAACGGGCATTTGGCACCACGCCTGCCGGTGAAAACCGGCTTCCTCCTGCACAGAACGATGCTCAAGCACGAACTGGCAATGAGGAATTCCTGATGGACTGACCTTTCGAAGGGGAGCCCTGCACACGGTGCCGGACAACACCAGACGGTTGGTCATCAGAAATTACTCTTCAGAATCCCCAGCTTCAGCATCATCTGCGGTTTCGTTAGCGAAATCATCGCGACGTTCACGACGCTCGTCTTTCGCTTTAACCATCGGAGATGCTTCGGTAACAGCGTGTTTAGTACGCATAACCATGCTGCGGATAACGGCATCGTTGAAGCGGAAGGTAGTTTCCAGCTCATCGATCACTTCCTGCGGCGCTTCAACGTTCATCAGAACGTAGTGAGCTTTGTGCAGTTTGTTGATCGGGTAAGCCAGCTGACGGCGGCCCCAGTCTTCCAGACGGTGGATCTTGCCTTCTGCACCAGTGATGGCAGCAGTGTAGCGCTCGATCATGCCCGGAACCTGTTCGCTCTGGTCAGGATGGACCATAAAAACGATTTCGTAATGACGCATCGAATTGCTCCTTACGGATTATTCAGCCTCCTGTCTGGGTCAGCCGCGGCCCATGGAGGCAAGGAACGTGTTAAAGGGCGGCTGAAAAATTGACGCGTCATAATACTGGCCTCCCCCCTGAAACTCAAGCTAATTGCACAAAAAGTTCGCACAAAGCGTGAAGTTGATCTAAGTAGATGATTTAAAATTGAACAGTAACGGATGATGCATTTTTTTGAACGACAGCATCAGAAATGGTCGCGATACATCCGCTAAAGAGTGATTACACTTAAATCAGAAGCCCCCCACCACCACAGGAGAGCCGAGTAACCGTCAGGACCGTGAGTCAGGAGTCGAGTATGAAAAACATCATGATTGCCATTATCGCTACGCTACTGGTTAGCGCCAGCGCACAGGCCGCCATTAAGATCGATGGCCGTCAGGCGCGTAACATGGACGATGTTCACAGCCTGGGGGTTATCTATATCAATCATAATATCGCCACTGAGCAAGAGGCCGATCGGGCGCTCAGTCAGGAGAGCGATGCTCAGGGAGCAAAATACTTCCAGCCAATCCTGGTGCATGAACCGGGCAGCGACGGCTTGATCCACGCCAGCGCCGCGCTGTATCGCTAATAGCGATAAAAAAGGCTCCGGAATCAGACCCGTCACATCCCAGGGATGTACAGATTCCGGAGCCACATTAGTGCCGCCTGCTACTGTCCGTAGTAGGCATTTGGCCCATGTTTACGCATAAAGTGTTTATTCATGAGATAGCCGTCGATGGGGCTGAGCGCTGGGTTAATCCCGCGCGCAATCCACGCCATTCGAGCCACCTCTTCCATCACCACGGCGTTATGCACCGCATCGTGCGCGTCCTTACCCCAGGCAAACGGGCCGTGCTGATAAACTACAACGCCTGGCGTATGCAGTGGTTCAACGTCGCCCAACGTTTCGATAATCACCTTACCCGTGTTCAGCTCATACTCCCCCTGCACTTCAACCTCGCTCAGGCCGCGGGTACAGGGTATATCGCCAAAGAAGTAGTCGGCATGAGTGGTGCCCAGCGCCGGGATCGCCAATCCGGCTTGCGCCCAGGCCGTGGCGTGAGTCGAGTGGGTATGCACGACGCCGCCAAGCGATGGGTAGCGTTGATATAGCGCCAGATGCGTGGCGGTATCGGAAGAGGGCCGAAACCGCCCTTCCACCACGTTTCCAGCCATATCAACCACCACCATGTCGTCCACGCTCATCGTCTCATAGGCGACGCCGCTGGGTTTGATCACTATCACGCCGCGCTCGCGGTCAATCGCACTGACGTTGCCCCAGGTAAAGGTCACCAGCCCGTAGCGCGGCAGATCCATATTGGCTTCAAACACTTGCTGCTTTAGCGTTTTCATTATGCCGCCTCCAGCAAACCGGCGCGGGCCATCCGCGCTTTCACCCAATCGCGGGCTTTCGCCACTTCCGCCAGCGGATCGGCAGCTGTTTCGCTCCACATTTCAATCAGATAGGGTCCGCAGTAGCCGCTTTCCCGCAGCGTGGTGAAGCAACGTTCGAAATCGACAACGCCTTCACCAAAGGGCACGTTCTTGAAAACGCCGGGTTTCGTGTCCTTCACGTGTACGGCCACAATGTGCCCCATCCCCGCCTGAAGCTCCATCTGTACATCGTTATCCCACGCCGACAGGTTGCCGATGTCGGGATAGAGCTGGAACCACGGATTATTGAGGTAGTGCGCGTAACCCAACGCTTTGCTGATCGAGTTCATCAACGGGTAATCCATGATCTCCATCGCCAGCGTCACCTGCGCACGACTGGCCATTTCAACGCTCTCTTTGAGCCCGTCACGGAAGCGACGGCGCGTTTCATCGTTCGCCTGCTGGTAGTAAACGTCGTAGCCCGCCAGTTGAATTACCCGAATGCCGATATCCTGGGCAAACTGGATGGCTTTACGCATGATCTCCAGCCCCTGGTTGCGAACGGCGTCATCTTCACTGCCGAGCGGGAAACGGCGATGGGCGCTCAGGCACATCGACGGTACGCGTACGCCGGTTTCGGCAATCGCGCTCACCAGCGCTAAGCGCTGCTCGCGGCTCCAGTCGAGACGCGCCAGGCGCTCGTCGGTTTCATCAACCGACATTTCAACAAAATCAAAACCCAGCGTTTTCGCCAGCCGCAGACGTTCGAGCCAGCACTCCCCGGCAGGGAGCGCTTTTTCGTAGATGCCAAGCGGCGTTTGTTTCGACAACATAGGCCGCTCCTTAGCCCCAGAGCTGAGCAATAGAACGCTTAAACTGACGCGCCGCTTCCACCGGGGATGCCGCATCACGAATGCTGCGCCCGGCGATAAAGACGTGGATTGGAATGCCGGCGAATAGCGGCAGGTCTTCCAGTGCCAGCCCACCGGTGACGGTGACTTTAAAGCCCATATCCGCCAGACGCTTAATCGCGCTGATATCCGCGTCACTCCACGCCACGCCCGCGGCCTGCGCATCGCGACTGCGGTGATAGACAACCTGCTGAATACCCGCATTGCGCCATTCCTGTGCCTGTTCCCAGGTCCAGAAACCGGTTAACTCGATCTGCACGTCGCCGCTAAACTCTTTCGCCACCTCCAGCGCGCCTTTGGCAGTGTTGATATCAGCACAGCAGATCACGGTGACCCAGTCGGCGTTGGCCTCAAAACACATACGGGAGAGAATTTTGCCCGCATCGGCGATTTTGGCGTCCGCCAGCACGATTTTATGCGGGTACAGCGCCTTCAGATCGCGGACGGCGCGTACGCCTTCACCCACGCAAAGAATGGTGCCAACCTCGATAATATCGACCTCTTCCGCAATCAGGCGGGTGGTTTCATAAGCGTGGGACAGCGTCTGGTTATCCAGCGCCACCTGCAACATTGGTAATGACATTTTGATTCTCCCTTACACAGCCGCCGCGGTGGCGCTATCGATTAAATCCAGAACATCCTGCTCGCTGCGGCAGGCGCGTAAACGGTCGAAGTTAGCTTCATCTTCAAACAGATTGACGATCTGCATGATGCCGTCTTCCTGATGCGTGCGGGCATCTACCGCCGCCAGCGTAATAAGGATATCGACCGGATCGTTATCTTCATGGTTGAACACCAACGGTGTTTTCAGCGTGACCAGCGCAAAGCCGTTTTTCTTCACCCCTTCCTCTGGCCGGCCATGCGGCATAGCCAGGCCTGGCGCAATCACAAAATAGGGGCCAAAACGCTCCACGCCGTCGAGGATGGCCTGGAAGTAGCGAGGCTCAACCACCTCGGCCCCCACCAGCAGGTCAACGCCCAGTTTGACCGCCTCCTGCCAGCTGTTCGCTTCTGCCTGCAGGCGGATGGAATGATTTTCCGCCAATGAATCACGTAGCTTCATGACTGACCCTTACTTAACGTCTTTCGGAAAATGCGCGTTGATCACTTCCATCAGCTTCGGGCCAAAATCAGCCGCCGAGAGCATGTTGCGCACCCCTACCACGTATTTGTTGCCGGAGACGGTGATTTCGCTCGCCACATGGGTGGAGGCAATAATGATATCGGCTCCGCTGAGTTCACTTTTGTACTCGCCGACGGCGCAGCTGTTTACCGTATGGTCTACGCCCTGCTCTTTGAGGAACTGGTCGACTTTCATTTTCATAATCATGGAGCTGCCTTGCCCACAACCACATACAGCCAGGATACGTACGGTCATAATCACACTCCTTAGTGAGCAGAAACTTCTGCCATTTGTTTTTGTGCATCTTCCTCGGCGCGCAGGCTGCGGCCAGCGAAGAACATATAAGCCAGGGCAATCACGATAATGACGGCCATAAAAATCAGTCCAATCGAGGCAAAGCCCTGCATCATCGGTGGCGCCAGAATCGACCAGTCAGCCATGCCCATCCAGGCGCTCATGCCGGTGAGTTTCACCGCCCACACGCAGCCGAAGATTTCAATCATCCCCATCACCAGACAAATTTTGAGCGCCGCTCGCCAGCCGCCAAAGTGGTTCGCGAACACGCCAATGGTGGCGTTGGAGAAAAACATCGGGATAAAGCCAGGAATAATCAGGATGGAAGAGCCGCAGGCCACCAGGATGCCAACGGCAATCAACTGGCCGATGGTGCCCCACATAAAGCCCCACACCACGGCATTCGGTGCAAAGCTATAGATGGCGGCGCAGTCAATCGCCAACACGGCGCCGGGGATCAGCCGCTGGGAGATGCCGTTAAAGGCCTCCGAAAGCTCGGCGACGAACATGCGTACGCCCTGGGTAATGATGAAAATCGCCACGGCAAACGAGAAGCCGGTTTGCAGGATATAGATAGACCAGTGGGTCTTACCGGCCATGGCCTGCACCACGTCAAGGCCGAAGGAGAGCAGAATGGCGCCGAAAAAGACGGTCATCACAATCGCCGTCGAGACGATATTGTCATGGAAAATATTCAGCCACCCCGGCAGTTTTAACTCTTCAACGCTCTCCTCTTTTTTACCGAGATACGGCGCTACCTTGTAGGCAATCCACGACGCGAACTGCTGTTGGTGGCCGATGGAGAAGCCGCAATTATCCGTCACTTCCTGAGTCGGCTTGTACATCATGTTGGAGGTAACCCCCCAGTAGAGCGACACCAGCACCGCGGTGCAGATAATGGTGGTCCACATGGAATAACCACAGATATAGAAGAACACGGCGATAAGCCCGGCCTGCTGGAACATGATGTGGCCGGTGAGCATGATGGTGCGGATGCCGGTAATTCGCCGCAGCAGCACGTAGCAGATGTTCAGCGCCAGCGCGAGCAGCACCGCATATCCCACCCAGCTATAGGCCTCGCCCATACGTTCAATGGTCGCCATCATGGATGCGTAGGTATCGGAAATCGCGCCGTTGATGCCATAAACCTCAGACATTTTCGCCACCACCGGTTTAAAGGTGCTGGTCAGAATGCCGGAACCCGCCTGCAGCAGCATAAAACCGATAATGGTTTTGATGGTGCCCTTGATAATCACGCTCACGCTTTTACGCAGCAGGATGTAGCCGATACAGGTCACGATACCCAGCAGCAGCGGGGCGTTGGTCATCACCTGGTTAAAAAAGACGGTAAAGATGTTGTAGAGGATCTCCATAACGCTCTCCAGTAAATGAGGATGCTGAACCGACAGCCCTGTTCAGCCGGGTGCTAAACACTCTAATAATCAAAAATAATCACAACAAGATTTAATTTGATTAAGTGTGACGGACGCCGCAATAATAAGCTTATGCTTAACATGGAATAGTGACCTCTT
>NZ_CBDKZX010000011.1:0-93466 GCF_965301105.1 Kluyvera sp. | reverse complement strand
GGCGGTGCTACATTAATCACTATGGACAGACAGGGTAAATGTACAGGAAGTGAAAAAAGGTAGCTTTGCTACCATGGTCTGAATCGCAGACCAATTGCAAACACAACAACACAACATCACAACCGTAAGCCAAAAGCCCTTCAGAACACGCATTCCAAAAAAAGCTTCTCGTTCCGGCTCAGGAAGTGCCGCCATCATAGGTATTTGCTGGTAGAAGCTCAACGGACAAATTATAATGTCTCAGATAAAAAAAACTAATAGGTTAACTGTTGTTTCCTATTTGTTAAATTCAATTAACAATTGGGTTCTGGGACCATGTCAAAGCGTTTGCCACCTCTTAATGCATTACGTGTATTTGATGCAGCCGCGCGCCATTTAAGTTTCACCCGCGCGGCCGATGAGCTTTTTGTGACGCAGGCCGCAGTAAGCCACCAAATCAAGTCTCTTGAGGATTTTTTGGGGCTGAAGCTGTTCCGTCGGCGCAATCGTTCGTTGCTGCTGACTGAAGAGGGGCAGAGCTATTTTCAGGATATCAAAGAGATCTTTTCGCAATTAACAGAGGCAACGCGTAAACTACAGGCACGCAGCGCGAAAGGGGCGCTTACCGTCAGTTTATTGCCCAGTTTTGCGATTCAATGGCTGGTGCCGCGCCTCTCAAGCTTTAACTCAGCTTATCCGGGAATCGACGTCAGAATCCAGGCGGTAGACCGTCAGGAAGACAAGCTGGCGGACGATGTCGACGTGGCGATTTTCTACGGTCGCGGCAACTGGCCGGGGTTACGCGTCGAAAAACTGTACGCGGAGTATTTACTCCCGGTTTGCTCTCCTCTGCTGCTGACCGGCGATAAGGCGCTGAAAACCCCCGCCGATTTAGCCAAACATACGCTGCTGCACGATGCTTCCCGCCGCGACTGGCAAACGTATACGCGCCAGCTGGGGCTCAACCATATCAACGTACAACAGGGACCGATCTTCAGCCATAGCGCCATGGTGCTACAGGCTGCCATCCACGGACAGGGGATTGCGCTCGCCAACAACGTGATGGCGCAGTCAGAGATTGAGGCAGGCCGTCTGGTATGCCCGTTTAATGATGTTCTGGTCAGTAAGAATGCGTTTTATCTGGTTTGTCATGACAGTCAGGCAGAACTGGGTAAAATAGCGGCCTTTCGTCAGTGGATTCTGGCGAAAGCGGCCCATGAGCAAGAAACTTTTCGTTTTCGTTACGAACAATAAATGAATTTAGGGTAATACCATCATGACCAGCCGTTTTATGCTGATTTTTGCCGCTATCAGCGGTTTTGTCTTTGTCGCACTGGGCGCGTTTGGCGCACACGTGCTGAGCAAATCGCTCGGCGTTGTTGAAATGGGCTGGATCCAGACCGGTCTGGAGTACCAGGCGTTTCATACGCTGGCGATTTTTGGCCTGGCGGTGGCGATGCAGCGCCGCATTAGTATCTGGTTCTACTGGAGTAGCGTATTTCTGGCGCTGGGTACTGTGCTGTTCAGCGGTAGCCTGTACTGCCTGGCGCTCTCTCATTTACGCCTGTGGGCGTTTGTTACCCCGGTGGGCGGCGTCAGCTTCCTCGCCGGTTGGGTGTTGATGTTAATTGGTGCCATTCGACTTAAGCGTAAGGGTGTTGTTCATGAATAAGGTTGTGCTGTATTGCCGCCCTGGGTTTGAGAAAGAGTGTGCTGCGGAAATCACCGACAAGGCCGGGCGTCGTGAGGTGTTTGGCTTCGCGCGCGTAAAAGATAACTCGGGCTATGTGATTTTCGAATGCTATCAGGATGGTGACGCCGATAAGCTGGCGCGCGAGCTGCCGTTTAGCTCGCTCATCTTTGCTCGCCAGATGATCGTCGTCGGCGAGCTGTTAAAAGATTTACCGCCAGAAGACCGCGTCACGCCGATCGTCGGCATGCTGCAAGGCGTGGTGGAGAAGGGCGGCGACCTGCGCGTAGAGGTGGCTGACACCAACGAAAGCAAAGAGCTGATGAAGTTCTGCCGTAAGTTCACCGTGCCGCTTCGCGCGGCGCTGCGAGAGGCGAAAGTGCTGGCGCCGTACGAGACCACCAAACGTCCGGTGGTACACGTGTTCTTTATCGCGCCAGGTTGTTGCTATACCGGGTACTCCTATAGCACCAACAATTCACCGTTCTATATGGGCATTCCGCGTCTGAAGTTCCCGGCCGATGCGCCGAGCCGTTCTACGCTGAAGCTGGAAGAGGCGTTCCACGTCTTTATTCCCGCCGACGAGTGGGACGAACGTCTGGCAAACGGCATGTACGCGGTTGACCTGGGCGCTTGCCCCGGCGGCTGGACCTATCAGCTGGTGAAGCGCAACATGTGGGTTTCCTCAGTGGATAACGGCCCGATGGCGCAGAGCCTGATGGACACCGGTCAGGTGACCTGGCTGCGCGAAGACGGTTTCCGCTATCGCCCGAATCGCAACAACATCTCGTGGATGGTGTGCGACATGGTGGAGAAACCGGCGAAGGTGGCCGCGCTGATGGCGGAATGGCTGGTTAACGGCTGGTGCCGTGAGACCATCTTCAACCTGAAGCTGCCGATGAAAAAGCGTTATGAAGAGCTGTCGCAGAATCTGGCGCACATCCAGGCAAAGCTGGACGAGCACGGTATTAACGCGCAGATTCAGGCGCGTCAGCTGTACCACGATCGTGAAGAAGTGACCGTTCACGTTCGCCGCCTGTGGGCGGCCGTGGGTGGGCGTCGCGACGAGCGTTAATCACGCATAACCCGGTCGAATGTGATTTGCAGGCCGGATAAGGCGAAGCCTTATCCGGCCTGCGTCTTTACGCTATCTGTTGAGCCTGAGCTGCTGCAAATTGCCATCAATATGCAAATCGGTTTGCAGGCGCGCGATATCCCGGCACAAGAACGCCATTTCCCGATGCTCTTCCAGTTTCTTTCGCCATTTCTCCGGCACCTCATCCAGATGTTCGTACAGCGCTTCCAGCGTGGGGAACTGAGTCAGCAGTTGAGTGGCGCTCTTCGGGCCAATACCCGCGACCCCAGGTACTTTCGAGCTGCTAATTCCCGCCAGCCCCCAGTAGTCGGGCAGTTGCTGAGGCTGCACGCCAAACTCTTTTTCGATAAACGGCACGTCGAGCCAGCGCTTCTGGAAATAGTCGCGAATGCGCAGGTTGGGTGAGAGCAGCTGGCAGTAGCCTTTATCGGTGGAGACGATGGTGGCCTGATGTCCCGCGCCAGCAACTTTCACCGCCAGCGTGGCGGCTAAATCGTCGGCCTCGTTACCGCGAGATTCCCAGCAGCGTACGCCGCGCAGCTCAAAAGCGGCACGCAGGGCGGGCATTTCGGCATGCAGATCGTCCGGCATAGGGGGACGACCGGCCTTGTAGTCAGGAAGTCGCTGATGCCGCCAGCCGCTGTTGCGCGCTTCATCGTCAAATACCGCTACCGCATGCGTCGGCTGGCTGTGCGCAATCAGCAGATCCAGCGCGTGCTGACAGGTTTCTACGCAGGGGGATCCCTGAACGGCATGAATACGACGAATTAAGTTGAGTGCGTCAACGATAAGCAAATGGACGGCCACGGGCGTTCTCCCTAACAGATTGGGCGCTAAGGGTAACACTCAGGGACGGGTGAGGCTATTGGCGGGGGATAAAACGGGAAGAGGCCTCGCAAAACGAGGCCTCTGGGGAACGTTAGTCGCAGGCTACCACTTTCATCGCCAGCCCGCCGCGAGAGGTTTCGCGGTATTTGGCGTTCATGTCTTTGCCGGTTTCGTACATGGTCTCGATAACTTTATCGAGACACACGCGCGGCACGCTGGTACGGCGCAGGGCCATACGCGCGGCGTTGACCGCTTTCACCGACGCAATAGCGTTACGCTCGATGCACGGCACCTGAACCTGGCCAGCAACCGGGTCACAGGTCAAACCGAGGTTATGTTCCATGCCGATTTCCGCGGCAATGCACACCTGCGCCGGGCTGCCGCCCAGCAGTTCAGCCAGACCTGCCGCCGCCATGGAGCAGGCGACACCCACTTCACCCTGGCAACCCACTTCAGCGCCGGAGATAGAGGCGTTCATCTTGTAAAGTGAGCCGATCGCGCTGGCAACCAGCATATAGCGCGCCAGCGAGTTGGCGTTCACTTCACGGATAAACTTGTCGTAGTAAGCCAGCACTGCCGGAACGATACCGCAGGCGCCGTTGGTCGGCGCGGTGACGACGCGGCCACCGGCAGCGTTTTCCTCGTTTACCGCCAGGGCAAACATGTTAATCCAGTCAACCACCGCCATCGGGTCGCTGCTGATTTTGTCCTGGCTGACCAGCATACGGCGCAGCGCGGCAGCACGACGCGGAACGCGCAGTTTGCCCGGCAATACGCCTTCGGTCGTGGTGCCGTGCTCGATTCCGCCTTTCATTACCGCCCAGACGTCAGCGAAGTGCTTTTCCAGCTCTTCTTTGCTGTGCAGCGCGAGTTCGTTCTGCATCATCAGGCCAGACAGCGACAGGCCGGTTTCCTGGCAGTGACGCTGTAAATCCGCGGCGCTTTTATACGGGTATGGCACGGCAACAGGCGCTTCAGTCTGTTGGCCGAAGTGCTCTTCGTCGACGATAAAACCGCCGCCGATGGAATAGTAGGTTTTGCTGTAAACGGCTTTGTCACCTGACAACGCGGTAATACGCATGCCGTTTTCGTGCAGCGAGAGGTTGTCGGCATGGAAATTCATGCACTGGTCAACCGGGAATTCCACTTCGTGCTGACCGTTAGCCAGCATCAGTCGGCCATGGGTATTCACGTCCTGGATAAACGCCGGAATGGCATCGATATCCACCGTATCCGGCAGATTCCCTGCCAGACCCATAATAATGGCGATATCGGTATGGTGGCCTTTACCGGTCAGAGAGAGTGAGCCGTAAACATCGACGACTACGCGAGTGATATCAGTCAGAATCCCACGCGCAATCAAGTCGTCCGTGAATTGTTTGCCTGCTTTCATTGGCCCGACGGTGTGTGAGCTGGAAGGACCAATGCCGATTTTGAAAATATCGAATACGCTAATCATGAGGCGTCCATTGTGTATCGAGGTGCGCCGCCCCGAAGAGCGGCGCAGGGGAATTAACTGAACAGAGAGTAGAAAATAGCGGAGATAGCGATCAGGCCCATAATCACAACGAAGACGTTGCTGATATGGCCGCTGTACTTACGCATTGCCGGTACTTTCTGAATCGCATACATCGGCATCAGGAACAGAATCATCGCGATGATCGGGCCGCCCAGGGTTTCAATCATGCCCAGGATGCTTGGGTTCAGGGTCGCCACAATCCAGGTGGTAACCAGCATGAACAGCGCAGTGATTTTGTTCAGTTTGTTGATTTCGATGGATTTGCCTTTGCTACGCAGAGACTTAATCACCATCCCGTTAAAGCCTTCACGTGCGCCCAGGTAGTGGCCCAGGAAGGATTTGGTGATAGCGATAATCGCGATGATCGGTGCCATCCAGGCAATAATCGGCGCGTTAAAGTGGTTCGCCAGGTAAGACAGGATAGAGATGTTCTGCTCTTTCGCCGCCGCCAGGTCCGCCGGGGACAGGCTCAGTACGCAGCTGAAGACGAAGAACATAACGGTCAGCACCATCATGATGTGGGCACGTGCCAGGATAGAGGAACACTTCTTCTCTGCGCCCTGACCGTACTCTTCACGCTTCGCGACCGCGAAGGAAGAGATAATCGGCGAGTGGTTGAAGGAGAATACCATCACCGGAATCGCCAGCCACAGGGTCATCCACAGGCCGTTACCGGTAGAGGCCGCGCTGCTGAAGGACAGGGTTTCCAGTGCTGCGCCGCTCCACTGCGGGATCAGGTACAGCGCCAGCACCATCAGGGCTGCAACGAACGGGAACACCAGGATGCTCATCGCTTTAACGATCATCTGCTCACCGAAACGCACGATAGTCATCATACCGACGATCAGAATCAGCGACAGAATGGCGCGCGGCGGCGGCGTCATGTGCAGCTGGTGCGCCAGGAAGCTTTCCACGGTGTTCGTGATTGCTACGCTGTACACCAACAGGATTGGGTAGATAGCGAAGAAGTAGAGCAGGGTAATCAGTTTACCGGCGCCCACGCCGAAATGCTCTTCAACCACTTCAGTGATGTCTTCGCCCGGGTTTTTACCGGACAGCACGAAGCGGGTCAGGCCGCGGTGTGCGAAGAAGGTCATCGGGAAGGCGAGGATAGCCATGATGATCAGCGGGATCATGCCGCCGACGCCGGCGTTGATCGGCAGGAACAGTACGCCCGCGCCGATCGCGGTGCCGTAAAGACCCAGCATCCACATCGTATCTGTTTTGCGCCATCCGCTAGCAGATTCTGCTGTGACGACCGTGCTGGTTTGAGTGTTTTCCATCTGTATCTCCTGGAGGAAGGAAAAATGCTAATTTTTTAGTCAAATAAAGTGAAAAAAAATAAAAACGTAATATTAAATTTTAGAAGTATTGGTTTTTTTGTGATTTTTACCCAACACCATTTTCGACGAGCGCAAATGTACATTTAACTCGTGAATGTATCAGTGATCATGATCCCAAATGTAATAATCTACTTTTAGTTAGGGATATTGCAGGTATTTTCCCTGCAATTACCTTTTAAGCGGATATTTATGGGCGCGAAGGCTAGCATTTGCAGTATGCGTGGTAAATGGGGGATGGCGAAATGCGATGTTTTTGCTGATAAAAATGCTGAAAATGGCGTTTTTTAGCGTTCAAACATAATTATCGCTAATTATATGTGGTCTCGGTTTTGACGCAATCGATTGGCTTGCGGATGGCTACGTCATGTTTGGCGCGTTTTGAGGTGGGAAACCGGCGAGAAAACCCGCCGGTAGAGAAGTGAAATACGCTGCGTCTGTGGGTCAGGCGCAGATTTCGTAGCAAGGAATGTAGGCGGAGCCAGGTAGCTTCATGCGGTGTTGCGCCACGAAGCCCTGCAGCAACTCGTCCATGCGGCGCATCATCTCTTTGTCGCCGTGAATTTTGTACGGGCCAAACTCTTCGATAGCGCGAATACCCACTTCCTTCACGTTACCCGCCACGATGCCAGAGAAGGCGCGGCGCAGGTCTGCGGCCAGCACTTCAACCGGTTGATCCGGATAAAGCTTGAGGTTTGCCATGTTCTCGTGCGACGGCTCAAACGGCATTTGCAGGTCTGGCGCAATGCGCATCGACCAGTTGAAGCTGTAGGCGTCGCCAGTATCGCGGCGGTTCTCTTTCACCAGCGGCATCGCTTTTTTCATCTGGCGCGCCACTTCCACTTCATCATCAATGATGATCTTATAGTGGCGACGCGCGCCTTCGCCCAGCGTATGCACCACGAACTCGTCGAGCACGCGGAAGTAGTCGGCGCTCTCTTTCGGGCCGGTGAGGATAAGCGGCAGTACCTGGTCTTTATTCGCCGGGTTCATCAGGATACCCAGCAGATACAGCAGCTCTTCCGCAGTACCTACGCCGCCCGGGAAGATAATTATCCCGTGGGCAATACGGACAAACGCTTCCAGGCGCTTTTCGATATCCGGCATGATGATCAGTTCGTTCACCAGCGGGTTTGGCGGCTCAGCGGCAATAATCGACGGTTCGGTCATGCCGATAAAGCGCCCTTCTTTGTAGCGCTGCTGCGCATGGCCGACCGCGGCGCCCTTCATTGGCGCTTCCATCGCGCCAGGACCGCAGCCGGTGCAGATGTTTAACTCACGCAGGCCAAGCTGGTTACCCACGCGACGCGCGTAGAGGTACTCGTTTTCGTTGATCGAGTGACCGCCCCAGCACACCACCATGCTCGGCGCTTCGCCCACGTGCAGCGCGCGCGCGTTGCGCAGAATGGAGAACACCAGGTTGGTGATGTGGGCGGAGCTTTCCAGATCGAGATTCGGGAAGCGTACGGTGTTATGAATCTGCCCGTAAACGAACAGAATATCGCGCAGTACGGCGAACAGGTTGGCCTGGAGCGAACGGATAATGCGCCCGTCGACGAACGCCTCTTCCGGCGGATTAATCAGTTCGAGCTTAACGCCGCGTTCGCGGCGCAGCACGTTAATATCGAAGCTTTCGAAGCGGGACAGCAGCTCTTTACTGTTATCGGTCAGGCTGCCTGAGTTCAGTACGGCCAATGAGCAGTTGCGGAACAATTGATACAGGTCGGTGCTGGCCGTGCGTTTAAGCATGTCGACTTCCAGCTGCGACAACATATCCATTGAGCCAAGCGGGCTAATATGTGTAATCAAGTGGACTCCTTAACGGGACGAAAATCGTCTTCCTTAGTGATTACAATAGCCTCGCTGGCTTGTTTACTACAACCTCAGTCGCGGAACAATGTGCGCATTATTGAGAAATTGTTCAGCTTACTGGCGCACCAGACGGCCAATTGCCGGCACAAATTCACCGTTTGCCCGCCACGGGTTGATATCCAGCCCGCCGCGGCGAGTGTATCGCGCGTAGACGCTCAGGCTCTCCGGCGCGCAGAAGCGCAGAATATCGTTGAAGATACGCTCGACGCACTGCTCGTGGAACTCGTTGTGATGGCGGAAAGAGACCAGATAGCGCAGCAGCTTTTCCCGATCGATCTGTGGGCCACGGTACTGAATTTGTACAGAACCCCAGTCCGGCTGGTGGGTGATCAGGCAGTTTGATTTCAACAGATGGCTGACCAGCGTTTCCTGCACCACTTTCTGGCCGGCTGCGCCGTCGAGGTAGTCGGCGTTGAACTGGTAGTTATCAATCTCGATATCCTGGTCATCAATACAGCTGCCATGGAAATGGGCAATCGGCTGGCCTTCAATCTCATCAAGGCGGTAGAGGGCCACCGTCACGTTGCCCTCCGCGCAGGCGCTCAGGTCGCGTTGCAGCGTTTCCTGCACGTCTTCCCAACGGGCGAAACGCGTCTGGTTGAAGCTGTTGAGGTAAAGCTTAAAGCTCTTTGACTCGACCAGGTTCACCGTGTCGTGGCTCAGCTCGACGTGGCCGACCGCGACCTGGGGCAGGCCTTTGGCGTTGAGCCAGGAAAGCTCGTACAGCGTCCAGATATCCGCGCCGTGGAAGGGCAGGGAATCGGCGTGCAGCCCGAGCGGATCGCGGTTCAGGCTGCGCGGAACGCCCTGTAGCAGGCTGGCGTCGTAGGTATCGCGGTAATCTGTGGTTTTACCGAGCGTCAGGCCGGCAAGCGCCTGATGGTTATCATAAGAAGACATGTTTCACCGTTATAAAGCAGGTACACTATGGCTTCTAGTGTATCCTGGCTAACCTGAAGAGAGAAATTCGTGGATCAGCAGACTGCAGACGCATTACACGCCTTTACCCAACGCTATTGCGATGCCTGGCAGCGCACCTATAACAGCCTGCCGCGCAGCGAAGAGCTTTACGGCATCCCGTCGCCATGCCAGGTTTCGACGAGCGGCGACGCGGTCTTCTGGCAACCGCGGGACTTTGACGGTGAACCGAATGTAAATGGCGTTGAACGGGCAATGGATATTGTGGTACAACAACCCATTCACACCTATTATACCACTCAGTATGCGGGTGATATGCAAGCGCTTTTCATGGGCGATGCCCTGACGCTGCTGCAGGTGTGGAGCCCCGACGACTTCCGTCGCGTGCAGGAAAACCTGATTGGTCACCTGGTCACGCAGAAGCGCCTGAAGTTGTCGCCGACGCTGTTTATCGCCACGCTGGACAGCGAACTTGACGTGATTTCCGTCTGTAACGTGACCGGTGAAGTGGTCAAAGAGACGCTCGGAACGCGCAATCGCCTGCCTCTGGCCTCCTCCCTTGCGAGTTTCCTGACTCAACTTGAGCCTATTCTGTAAGACAGTTTGCCCATCCCTTTGTGAGAGATCTCTTACACGCACTGTGAGAGATCGCCAGATTATAAGTAAGACTCTTATCCCTATGTTTTAGTAATTTCGTTTTATATCAATATGATAATTGTTCTATAGGGTGATTTTCTTGCGTGTAAGCCTTAAGGGATTGTCTGAGGGGCGCTTGTAAGACGAAGCGAAATAGCGGATTCTATCTACGTCGACAGGGAGTCGCACAATGAAGTGAACATCAGGATGATGACGCTTCATAGGACACACCGGGAAGGTGATTCAAGGAAAGGCTTCAGGATGAAGCAAAAGGATAGCGCAGGAACGCGTTAAAGGACACCTCCAGGACGGAGAACGAGAGCCAGACAGGATATCTGGTGGATCAGGAAGATCAGGACACACTCAAGGATTGGGTGAAATCACATCGGGGTGGTGTGATGCAGGAAGCAACCGTTTAGGGACGAACTGGTCAGGAGACCACAGGAAAAGTTGTCACGGACGAGCAGGGAGCACTAAAAGTAGCTGGATTGCTGCGAAACGAACCGGGGGCACTGTTTTTACAGTGCCCCCTTTTTTTGTTTCCCGCCAACTAGTGGTATCCTGCGCGCGATTTTCATTCCTCAGAGGTTTCCATGACACGCCACGACAGCCTACGCGACCAACTACTGCTTATTGAAACGCTGCTGCGTCAGCATCAGCACTGGCAGGAGACGGCGCCGAACGAAAGCGCCTTTGCCAGCGAACAGCCGTTCTGCATGGACACCCTGGAGCCGCTGGAGTGGCTCCAGTGGGTGCTGATCCCGCGCATGCATCAACTGCTGGATAGCGAAATGCCGCTGCCAAAAGATTTTGCCATCGCGCCGTATTACGAAATGGCGCTCGACGCCGCGCATCCGCTGCGCGCGATTATCCTGCCGCCGCTTGAGCAGCTGGATGCCTTCTTTACGAGCGATCCCCACTGATGCTGGAAATTATCTACCAGGACGAATGGTTGGTGGCGGTGAACAAACCGTCAGGCTGGTTGGTGCATCGCAGCTGGCTCGATCGCGATGAAAAAGTGGTGGTGATGCAGACGGTACGTGACCAGATTGGCCAGCACGTCTTTACCGCCCATCGCCTCGACCGTCCGACCTCCGGCGTGCTGCTGATGGGGCTGTCCAGCGAAGCCGGACGGCTGCTGGCGCAGCAGTTCGAACAGCATCAAATTCACAAGCGCTACCACGCCATTGTGCGCGGCTGGCTGACTGATGAAGCGGTGCTGGACTACCCGCTGGTGGAAGAGCTGGATAAAATCGCCGACAAGTTTGCCCGTGAGAATAAGGATCCACAGCCAGCGGTCACTCACTACCGGGGAATGGCGACGGTGGAAATGCCGGTCGCGACGGGCCGCTACCCGACCACGCGCTACGGCCTGGTAGAGCTGGACCCACAAACCGGCCGCAAACACCAACTGCGCCGCCATCTGGCACACCTGCGTCATCCGATTATTGGCGACAGCAAGCATGGCGACCTGCGCCAGAACCGCAGCGCGGCGGAGCATTTCGGCTGCAACCGCCTGATGCTGCACGCCAGCGAACTCTCGATGACCCATCCGTTTACCGGCGAACCGCTGACGATTCGCGCCGGGCTCGACGACGTCTGGATGCAGGCTTTATCACATTTCGGCTGGCGCGGGCTTCTCCCTGAGAATGAAAGGGTTGAGTTTGTCGCCGACTGCGGTCAGGATGAAGCTATCCAGAAGTAAACAGGGAGTTAAATCATGGCTGAAGTAGGGATTTTTGTCGGCACCATGTATGGCAATTCGCTGCTGGTGGCGGAAGAAGCGCAAACCATTCTCGGCGGTCTCGGGCATCAGGCGAAAGTCTTTGAAGACCCGACGGTGGCGGATTGGGAAAGCTACACCGGTAAATACGCGCTGGTGGTGACCTCCACCACCGGTCAGGGTGACCTGCCGGATAGTATCGTGCCGCTGTTTAACGATCTCCAGGATATGTACCAGCCGCATCTGCGCTACGGTATTATCGCGCTGGGCGATAGCACTTACGCGAACTTCTGCGGCGGCGGCAAGCGCTTTGACGCGCTGTTGCAGGAACAGGGCGCGCAGCGGATTGGCGACATGCTGATGATCGATGCCTCCGAAGACCCGGAACCGGAGAGCGTCTCCAATCCATGGGTCGAGCAGTGGGCAACGCTGCTTAAATAAGCAAGGTTTATCCTCTTTCCGGTGCGGCGTCGTCGCACCGGCTGCTATTTGTTCATTTACCACATCGTTGAATAATATTCCCCGTTAATATTGTGCATTTGCACGATGAGCTGCCGCACGCCTGTTTCTATACTGTTGTTAGCCATAATAATAACGATTGCCAGATTTCTCGCTCCTGACGTGTCGGGCTGGGCATGTTAATACCCGTGCTCTGTTTACGGCCGTCGATCCAGTAGACAAGGATTTAACCATGACCATTCACACTTCCACGCCCGTTGTTACGTCCATGCAGGTGATTCCCGTTGCCGGACGCGACAGCATGCTGATGAACCTGAGCGGGGCACATGCGCCGTTCTTTACCCGAAATATCGTGATAATTCAGGATAATGCCGGGCACAAGGGCGTGGGGGAGATTCCCGGCGGCGAAAAGATTCGCGCCACCCTGGAAGAATCTATCCCGCTGGTGGTGGGGAAAACGCTCGGCGAGTACAAAAACGTCCTGAACCGCGTGCGTGCGGCTTTTGCCGACCGCGATGCCAGCGGGCGCGGCCTGCAAACCTTCGACTTACGCACCACGATTCATGTTGTGACCGCCATTGAATCGGCCATGCTTGATCTGCTGGGCCAGCATTTGGGAGTGAATGTGGCCTCGCTGCTTGGCGAGGGTCAACAGCGTAGCGAAGTGGAAATGCTTGGCTATCTGTTCTTCATCGGCAACCGCAAGGCGACGCCGCTGCCGTATCAGAGCCAGCCGGATGAGCAGTGCGACTGGTACCGCCTGCGCCACGACGAGGCGATGACCCCGGATGCCGTTGTACGTCTGGCGGAGGCCGCGTATGAAAAATACGGTTTTAACGACTTCAAACTGAAGGGCGGCGTGATGGCGGGCGAAGAAGAGGCGGAATCGATCGTCGCGCTGGCAAAACGTTTCCCGCAGGCGCGTGTAACGCTGGATCCGAACGGCGCATGGTCACTCGATGAAGCGATCAAAATCGGTAAGTACCTGAAAGGGACGCTGGCCTATGCTGAAGATCCGTGCGGCGCCGAGCAGGGCTTCTCCGGCCGAGAAGTGATGGCGGAATTCCGCCGCGCGACCGGCCTGCCGACCGCCACCAACATGATTGCCACCGACTGGCGGCAGATGGGGCATACGCTGGCGCTACAATCGGTGGATATTCCGCTGGCGGATCCGCACTTCTGGACCATGCAAGGCTCGGTACGCGTGGCGCAGTTGTGCCATGAATTCGGCCTGACCTGGGGCTCGCACTCCAATAACCACTTCGATATTTCGCTGGCGATGTTCACTCACGTCGCCGCCGCTGCGCCGGGAAAAATTACCGCCATTGATACCCACTGGATCTGGCAGGAAGGTAATCAGCGCCTGACCAAAGCGCCGTTTGAAATTAAAAACGGTAAGGTGCAAGTGCCTGATACACCGGGGCTGGGCGTTGAGCTGGATATGGACCAGGTGATGCAGGCCAACGCGCTGTATCAACAATACGGCCTGGGCGCGCGCGATGATGCCATGGGAATGCAGTACCTGATCCCAAACTGGACATTTGATAACAAACGCCCCTGCATGGTGCGCTAAGCTTACTGCCGCCACTTCGCACAAGGACAGCTTATGAAGATTGTGATTGCCCCGGACTCATATAAGGAAAGCCTGAGCGCCCTCGAGGTCGCCAGTGCGATTGAAGCGGGATTTCGCGAGATCTACCCGGACGCCGAGTACATCAAGCTTCCGGTTGCCGACGGCGGAGAAGGGACCGTCGAGGCCATGGTGGCGGCAACACAAGGGCGGATGGTTGAGGTTGCGGTGACTGGCCCGCTCGGTGAGCCAGTGCAGGGCTTTTATGGCATCTCCGGCGATGAATCCTGCGCATTTATTGAAATGGCGGCGGCCAGCGGGCTGGAGCTTTTACCTCCCGCCGCGCGTAACCCGCTAAAAACAACCTCGTGGGGCACCGGAGAGCTGATTCGCCATGCGCTGGATCTTGGCGTGACGCGGATGATTATCGGCATTGGCGGTAGCGCCACCAACGACGGCGGCGCAGGCATGGTGCAGGCGCTTGGCGCGCAACTGCTGACCGCTGACGGCCAGCCGATTGCGCCCGGTGGCGCGGGGCTGTCGACGCTGGCAACGATTGACATCAGCGGTCTGGATCCGCGCCTGGCGCAATGCCGGATTGATGTTGCCTGTGATGTGACGAACCCGCTGGTCGGTGATGAAGGGGCGTCGGCGGTATTTGGGCCGCAGAAAGGCGCGACGCCAGAGATGGTTGTGCAGCTCGACCGCGCATTGGCGCACTATGCCGGGCAAATTGCGCAAGATTTAGATCTTGATGTGCTGACGCTGGAAGGCGGCGGTGCGGCAGGAGGGATGGGGGCGGCGCTGTACGCATTTTGCGGCGCACACCTGAGACCGGGTATTGATATTGTGACCGACGCGCTGCACCTGGATGCGCTGGTGGCCGATGCGGATCTGGTGATTACCGGGGAAGGGCGTATCGATAGCCAGACGATCCACGGCAAGGTGCCGGTAGGCGTGGCGCGGGTCGCCAAACGTTATCAGATTCCAGTGATTGGCATTGCCGGTAGCCTGACGGCTGATGTGGGTGTTGTACATCAGCATGGGCTAGATGCGGTGTTTAGCGTGCTGCATCGAATCTGCTCGCTTGACGAAGCGCTGGCGGAAGCCGGGGCGAATGTTCGTATGGCCGCGCGGAATATCGCGGCGACGATAAAAGTGGGACAGTCGCTGTAGGCCGGATAAGGCAACGCCGCCATCCGGCAATCACACACAAGCCTGATGGCGCTTCGCTTATCCGGTCTACAGGTTTGGGCTAGCCCAGCATTTTCTTCGTTTCCCGCGTCACATTATCCATTTCATCCAGCAGTTCCAGCAGCTCCGGCTCCAGCTCCTCCGCCGGGGTGCCGCTCCGCAGCTGGCTTTCAATCAACTGGCACAGATGTTTAAGACGCGGTACGCCGCTGTAGCCGCAGCTGCCGTGCAGTTTGTGAATGGCATCGACCAGATTCTCCGGCTCTTCGCCGACCAACTGCTCCTCCACCTTATTGCGCACCTCCGGCAGGAAGGCGATCAGCATTTGTAGCATCTCCCGCGCCAGATCCGGCTTATAGGCGGCCTGGCGCAGCGCCAACTGCCAGTCCAGCGTGGCGTTCAGATCGATCGGCGGCTCCACCGGCGCGGACTGCGCGGGACGCGGCGGCGTAATGACGCCTGGCTTATAGCGCAGCAGCAGGTCGTGCAGACGGTTCTCTTCAATTGGCTTCGCCAGATAGTCGTTCATGCCGGCGGTCAGCAGCTTCTCTTTCTGCCCGGCAAGGGCGTGGGCGGTGACCGCAATCACCGGCGTTTGCTGCTGATGGGGAAGCTGACGAATCAGCTCACAGGCGCGAATACCGTCGATATCCGGCATCTGGATATCCATCAGAATCAGGTCGAATTTCATCTGCTTAGCGCACTCAATCGCCTGCTGTCCGCTTTCGCACAGCTCAACGTGCTGCACCTGATCGTCCAACAGCGCGCCAATCAGTTTCAGGTTTGCCGGGTTATCGTCCACCGCCATCACCGTCATCGGCAGGCGATGCTCGGTCACCGGGACGGCTACCTGTGTGGGCGTACTGCGGCTGAATTCCTGCAGCACCGGCAGCAGACGAGTAATGGTCAACGGCTTCAACAGGCAGGCAGCCGCACCGTTTTGTTTCAGCGACTCGGCGTCAACCTGGGCGTGACACGGCAGCGCCAGCACCAGATGGTTGGTCATGCCGAGCGCGGTACTCAGCTTATCGCGGTGAATGCTGAGGTCGCGCACCGAAACCGGTACGGCAACCAGCAGAATGTCGTAGAACTCGGTGGGCAGCGCGGCAATACTTACCGCATAGACGACCTCGAGCGGCGTTGTCGCCAGCATATCCAGCGTCGCCTGCGCGGCGGCGGCATTGGCCTCCACGTAGGCGATACGCTTGCCTTGCAGGCTGCTGGTATCCGGCCCTTCAGAAATGACGTTCGGATTGAGATCGAGGTTGATATTGAACCAGAACGTTGAACCACGGTTGGGCTGGCTGTGGAAGGAGATATCGCCGCCCATCTCGCGCACCAGTTTTTGCGTGATCACCAGCCCCAGCCCGGTGCCCCCGTGGCGTCGGGAGATGCTGGCATCGGCCTGGCGGAAGGCCTGGAACAAACGGGACTGATCGCGCTCCGGAATACCGATGCCGGTATCGCGAATCTGGACCTCAATTTGTACCTTGTTATTGCTGACGGCGCGCTGTTCTACCAGCACGTCAATGTTGCCGTTTTCGGTGAACTTGATGGCATTGCCGACCAGATTGGTAATGACCTGCTGCAGACGCAGCGGGTCGCCGATGACGTTGTCCGGCACGTCATTTTTAATGTTCAGCGTCAGCTCAAGCCCTTTATCGTGCGCCGAATGCGCCAGCAGCGTGACCACTTCATCCAGCGAACTGCGCAGCGGGAACGGAATGCTCTCCAGCAACAGCTTGCCCGCTTCCAGCTTGGAGAAGTCGAGCACATCGTTGATGATCGCCAGCAGGTTGTTGGCCGAACGCTCGATGGTATTGAGGTGGTCGCGCTGGGTCGGATTGAGCTCGGTTTTCAAGGTCAGGCGGGTAAAGCCAATCACGCCGTTGAGCGGTGTACGTAGCTCGTGCGACATGTTGGCGAGGAACTCAGACTTGATGCGCGCCGCTTCCTGGGCGCGCTTCTTGGCGAGATCCAGTTCAACGTTTTGGATCTCCATCTGTTCGAGCGTCTCACGCAGGTCCGAAGTGGCCTGGTCGACGTTATGTTGCATCTCCTCGTGATAGGCGGCCAGCGACATGGCCATCGAGTTGATGCCGTTTTTCAGCATATCCAGCTCGCCGAGCATAAAGCCCTCAACGCGGCTGTCGAGCTGCCCGCGGCGGATCCGGTCAACGGTGTTCACCATGTTGCGAATGGGCCCGGTGACATCCTGCATTAACCGCCAGCCGAAGATCAGCGCAATACCGATGCAGAACAGCATCATCACGCTGGAGATAAAGATCTCTTTATATTGCTGAAGCCTGACCGACTTGAGATCCAGCTCCAGCGCTACATAGCCGAGCATATTGACCGGCGTTTTGGCGTCCGACTGCGGTGATTCATCCGGCGAGTAGTGCTCGGAGATAATCGGCGTGCGTAGGATCATGATATCGCCGTGGCGCGTCACGCTCAGCCTTCGCGGGAAGGGCATGCCGCGCGGCAGCTGCAGCTCGCCAGGATCCAGTTGATAGTTTGAGGTGACGAACAGCTTATTGTGTTCGTCATAGACGGAGATCGCCCGTACGATATCGGAGTGGCGACGGTGCAGCACGCTTATCAACTGGCCGATCGACTCACGGTTTTGCAAATTCATACCGTATTCGCTGGAGACGGCAAGCGGCTCGATAATGCTGGCGCCGGCGTCTTCCAGTTGACGCTGCAGGTCGTTATAGCGGTGGACGACGAAGAAGATGCTGAGCAGCAAACCGATTAATACGGTCGGCGCCAGGATCAAAATCATCATTCTTGCACGCAGGCTGTAGTTGGTCATGGAGGTCCGTTGTGGGAGAATCAGTGCAATATATTTGATTGAGAAAAATCTCTACGATGGCGCAATTCTACTCTGCAAAACGGCGCGTGACGACGCGCCAGATCATAACCGTGACAGTCAGCAGTCTTGATCCCTTCGGGCAAGGTGTGGCGCGCCACAACGGTAAAGCATTATTCATCAATGGGTTATTGCCGGAAGAGCGCGCGGAAATTACCCTGACGGAAGACAAAAAACAGTATGCACGTGGCCAGGTAAAACGCCGTCTGAGCGACAGCCCGGAGCGCGTTGAACCGCGCTGCCCGCACTTTGGCGTTTGCGGTGGCTGCCAGCAGCAGCATGCGTCGGTTGCACTACAACAGCGCAGCAAACGTGCGGCGCTGAATCGTTTAATGAATCGCGAAGTTGAGGAGGTTATCGCCGGGGAAGCCTGGGGATACCGCCGCCGCGCGCGCTTAAGCTTGGATTATCAGCCAAAGACCCAACGCTTGCAGATGGGTTTTCGCAAGGCCAACTCGAACGATATCATCGATGTGGTGCAATGCCCTGTTTTGGTGCCCAATCTTGAGGCGTTGCTACCCGCTGTGCGTGAATGCCTGAGCAGCCTGCAAGGCCTGCGTCATTTGGGGCATGTGGAGCTGGTCTGCGCCGATAACGGGCCGCTAATGGTGCTACGCCATACGGCGGCGCTTAACGGCGAAGATAAAGAAAAACTGGAACGCTTTTCGCATTCTTCCGGCGTGGCGCTGTATCTGGCACCGGAAAGCGAGATACTTGAACGCGTTACCGGTGATGCTCCCTGGTATTCCTCAGACGGGCTACGCTTAACCTTCAGCCCGCGCGATTTTATTCAGGTTAACGACGGCGTAAATCAGCAGATGGTGGCGACGGCGCTGGCATGGCTGGACGTGCAGCCTACTGACCGGGTGCTGGATCTATTCTGCGGAATGGGCAACTTTACGCTACCGCTGGCCAAACGCGCGGCCAGCGTGGTCGGCGTTGAAGGCGTGCCTGCGCTGGTGGCGAAAGGGCGCGAGAATGCCGAACTCAACCACCTGCAAAATGTCACCTTCTTCCACGAGAATCTGGAAGATGATGTAACACTTCAGGCATGGGCGAAACACGGTTTTGACAAAGTTTTACTCGATCCTGCTCGTGCTGGCGCACCGGGCGTGATGCAGCATGTTATAAAATTAGCGCCGACGCGGGTGGTGTATGTCTCCTGCAATCCGGCGACGCTGGCGCGCGATAGCGAGGCGTTGCTGAATGCGGGTTACCAAATTCAGCGTCTGGCAATGCTGGATATGTTCCCGCACACTGGGCACCAGGAATCTATGGTGCTGTTTGAGCGTAGGTAATAACGGTGGCTTGTCGACTTCGACAGGCCGGTCCCTGAAAGGAGAGGACAATGGTTGCGGTAAGAAGTGCACATCTCAATAAAGCTGGTGAGTTTGACCCACAGAAATGGATCGCAAGTCTGGGAATTTCCAGCCAGCAGTCGTGTGAACGCTTAGCCGAGACCTGGGATTACTGTCGCCGCCAAACCGTTGGGCGTGATGACGCCGAGCTGATGCTGTGGCGCGGGGTTGAGATGGTTGAAATCCTCTCGACGCTGAGTATGGATAACGACACGCTACGTGCGGCGCTGCTGTTCCCGTTAGTCGACGCTAACGTGGTCAGCGAAGAGGTGCTCAGCGAGAGCGCCGGGCAGTCGGTAGTGACGCTGATTCACGGCGTGCGCGACATGGCGGCCATCCGCCAACTGAAGGCCACCCATACTGACGCGGTCTCCTCCGAACAGGTAGACAACGTCCGTCGCATGCTGCTGGCGATGGTCGACGATTTCCGCTGCGTGGTCATCAAGCTCGCCGAGCGTATTGCCCACCTGCGTGAGGTGAAGGATGCGCCGGAAGATGAGCGCGTGCTGGCGGCGAAAGAGTGTACCAACATTTACGCGCCGCTCGCGAACCGTCTCGGCATTGGCCAGCTCAAATGGGAGCTGGAAGATTACTGCTTCCGCTACCTGCATCCGGCGGAATACAAACGTATTGCCAAACTGCTGCACGAGCGTCGTATTGACCGTGAGCATTACATCAATGACTTCGTCGGCCACCTGCGCAGTGAAATGAAAACCGAAGGGGTAAAAGCCGAGGTTTACGGTCGTCCGAAGCATATCTACAGCATCTGGCGCAAAATGCAGAAAAAACATCTCGCGTTCGATGAGTTGTTTGACGTGCGTGCGGTGCGTATCGTCGCCGAGCGCCTGCAGGATTGCTATGCCGCGCTGGGGATAGTACACACTCACTATCGCCACCTACCGGATGAGTTCGACGACTACGTCGCCAACCCGAAACCGAACGGCTATCAGTCCATCCATACCGTGGTGCTGGGGCCTGGCGGCAAAACGGTTGAGATCCAGATTCGTACTAAACAGATGCACGAAGATGCCGAGCTGGGCGTCGCCGCGCACTGGAAGTACAAAGAAGGTACCGCCAGCGGCGCGCGCTCCGGCCACGAAGATCGTATCGCCTGGCTGCGTAAACTGATTGCATGGCAGGAAGAGATGGCCGATTCGGGCGAAATGCTCGACGAAGTGCGCAGCCAGGTCTTTGATGACCGCGTCTACGTGTTTACGCCGAAAGGCGACGTGGTGGATCTGCCGGCTGGCTCCACGCCGCTGGACTTTGCCTACCACATTCACAGCGATGTCGGACACCGCTGCATCGGCGCGAAGATCGGCGGGCGCATCGTGCCGTTCACCTATCAACTGCAGATGGGCGACCAGATTGAAATCATCACCCAGAAGCAGCCGAACCCAAGCCGCGACTGGCTGAACCCGAACCTGGGCTATGTGACAACCAGCCGCGGGCGTTCGAAAATTCACGCCTGGTTCCGTAAACAGGATAAAGACAAGAACGTGCTGGCCGGGCGGCAGATTCTCGACGACGAGCTGGAACATCTGGGCATCAGCCTTAAAGAAGCCGAAAAGCACCTGCTGCCGCGCTACAACTTTAACGACGTGGAAGAGCTGCTGGCGGCGATTGGCGGCGGTGATATTCGCCTCAATCAGATGGTGAATTTCCTGCAGGCGCAGTTCAATAAACCGAGCGCCGCTGAACAGGATGCCGCCGCGCTTAAACAGCTGCAGCAGAAATCTTACACGCCGCAAAACCGCAGCAAAGACAACGGTCGCGTGGTGGTTGAAGGTGTTGGCAACCTGATGCACCACATTGCCCGTTGCTGCCAGCCGATTCCTGGCGATGAAATTGTCGGTTTCATTACTCAGGGGCGCGGCATTTCGGTGCACCGTGCGGACTGTGAACAGTTGGCGGAGCTGCAATCGCACGCGCCGGAACGTATCGTTGATGCGGTGTGGGGCGAAAGCTACTCGGCGGGTTACTCGCTGGTGGTGCGCGTGCAGGCTAACGACCGCAGCGGCCTGCTGCGCGATATCACCACCATTCTCGCCAACGAAAAGGTCAACGTTCTGGGCGTAGCCAGCCGCAGCGATACCAAGCAGCAGATGGCGACCATCGACATGACCATTGAAATCTACAACCTGCAGGTGCTGGGCCGTGTGCTTGGCAAGCTGAACCAGGTGCCGGACGTGATCGACGCGCGTCGACTGCACGGCGGTTAATTTCCCCTTACCCTCTCCCTGTTGGGAGAGGGTAACGCTCTATTTTTGCAAGGAAACACCATGACTCAAATCGACCGACTGCTCGGTATTATGCAGCGCCTGCGTGACCCGGAAAACGGCTGCCCGTGGGATAAAGAGCAGACGTTCAGCTCCATCGCCCCCTACACGCTGGAAGAAACCTACGAAGTACTCGATGCCATCGCTCGCGAAGATTTTGACGACCTGCGCGGTGAACTTGGCGACCTGCTGTTCCAGGTGGTGTTCTACGCCCAGATGGCTCAGGAAGAAGGGCGCTTTGATTTCAACGACATTTGCGCCGCCATCAGCGACAAGCTGGAACGTCGCCACCCGCACATCTTCGGCGATGCAAATGCCGGCAATAGTCAGGAAGTGCTGGCCCGCTGGGAGCAGATCAAAACCGCCGAACGTGCGGAAAAAGCGCAGCACTCCGCGCTGGATGACATTCCGCGCGCTTTCCCGGCGCTGATGCGGGCACACAAAATCCAGAAACGCTGTTCGGCGGTGGGTTTTGACTGGACGACGCTGGGCCCGGTGCTGGATAAAGTGTACGAAGAAATTGATGAAGTCATGGACGAAGCCAGGCAGGCGGTTGTCGATGAAGCTAGACTGGAAGAGGAAATGGGCGACCTGCTGTTCGCCACCGTCAATCTTTCACGTCATTTAGGCGTCAAAGCCGAGACCGCGCTGCAAAAAGCGAATGAAAAATTTGAGCGTCGTTTCCGCGAGGTTGAGCGAATTGTCGCTGAGCGAGGCCTGGAAATGACCGGCGTAGACCTGGATTTGATGGAAGAAGTTTGGCAACAGGTAAAACAGCAGGAACATGATCTCTAAAGAATTTTTGCGGGAAAGGGCGAAAAGTGCGAAATCTTAAATGACAAGCGCTTGATTTGCGTCAAAAACATTTACCCAAAAGGGGCTATTTTCTCACTCCCCATGTTTGTTTCTGCGGCGATTGAGGAGCGAGAATGAAAGTTTGTGGCGCTCGCCATGTTCGGGTATACTACTTTCCCGTCTTGGTTATTCCATCGTTTCACCCTAACTTCTCAGGTTCAGCATGACAACGAACTATATTTTTGTGACCGGCGGGGTCGTATCCTCTCTGGGTAAAGGCATTGCCGCAGCCTCCCTGGCAGCCATTCTTGAAGCCCGTGGCCTCAACGTGACCATGATGAAACTGGATCCGTACATCAACGTCGATCCAGGTACTATGAGCCCAATCCAACACGGGGAAGTGTTCGTTACCGAAGACGGCGCTGAAACCGACCTGGACCTGGGTCACTACGAGCGTTTCATCCGCACCAAAATGACTCGCCGTAACAACTTCACGACCGGCCGTATTTACTCAGACGTCCTGCGCAAAGAGCGCCGTGGCGACTATCTGGGCGCGACCGTACAGGTTATCCCGCATATCACTAACGCGATCAAAGAGCGCGTGCTTGCCGGTGGCGAAGGCCATGATGTGGTGCTGGTTGAAATCGGCGGCACCGTCGGCGATATCGAATCTCTGCCGTTCCTGGAAGCGATTCGTCAATTAGCGGTGGATATCGGTCGTGAGAACGCGCTGTTCATGCACCTGACGCTGGTGCCTTATATGGCAGCTGCCGGTGAAGTGAAAACCAAACCGACTCAGCACTCCGTTAAAGAACTGCTGTCCATCGGTATTCAGCCAGATATCCTGGTCTGCCGCTCCGATCGCGCGATTCCGGCAAATGAACGTGCAAAAATTGCATTGTTCTGTAATGTGCCAGAAAAAGCGGTTATTTCGATGAAAGATGTCGATTCCATTTATAAAATTCCAGGCCTGTTGAAATCTCAGGGGCTGGACGATTATATTTGTAAACGATTCAGCTTGAACTGCCCGGAAGCGAATCTGTCCGAATGGGAACAGGTTATTTACGAAGAAGCGAACCCGGCAGGCGAAGTGACCATTGGTATGGTCGGCAAGTACATTGAACTGCCGGACGCCTACAAATCGGTTATTGAAGCGCTGAAACACGGTGGCCTGAAAAACCGCGTCAGCGTCAACATCAAGCTGATTGATTCGCAGGATGTAGAAACGCGCGGCGTCGAAATTCTGAAAGATTTAGATGCTATCCTGATCCCTGGCGGCTTCGGCTACCGTGGTGTAGAAGGTAAGATCGCTACCGCACGCTACGCGCGTGAAAATAATATTCCTTATCTGGGCATTTGCCTGGGTATGCAGGTTGCGCTGATCGAATTCGCGCGCAACGTTGCGGGGATGGACAACGCCAACTCTACGGAATTTGTGCCAGACTGTAAGTACCCGGTTGTGGCGCTCATTACTGAATGGCGTGATGAAGAAGGCAATGTCGAAGTTCGTACTGAAAAGAGCGACCTCGGCGGCACCATGCGCCTTGGCGCGCAGCAGTGCCAGCTTAGCGATGACAGCCTGGTTCGTCAGATGTACGGCGCGCCAACAATCGTTGAACGTCACCGTCACCGCTATGAAGTCAACAACATGTTGTTGAAACAGATTGAAGCTGCAGGTCTGCGCGTTGCGGGCCGTTCCGGGGATGATCAGTTGGTCGAGATCATCGAAGTTCCGAATCACCCGTGGTTCGTTGCTTGTCAGTTCCATCCGGAGTTTACTTCTACGCCGCGTGATGGGCACCCGCTGTTTGCTGGCTTTGTGAAAGCCGCTGGCGAGTACCAGAAGCGTCAAGCGAAGTAAAAAAAGTTAGAACGGCAGCGCCCCACGAGGGGCGTTGTTTGTCTGGAGTTTTAGTTTAACTTGTACTGAGGAAAACCTAATGTCCAAAATCGTTAAAATCATCGGTCGTGAAATCATCGACTCCCGTGGTAACCCGACTGTTGAAGCTGAAGTACACCTGGAAGGTGGTTTCGTCGGTATGGCAGCTGCCCCGTCAGGTGCTTCTACTGGTTCCCGCGAAGCGCTGGAACTGCGCGATGGCGACAAATCCCGTTTCATGGGTAAAGGCGTACTGAAAGCTGTTGCCGCTGTTAACGGCCCGATTGCTCAGGCTCTGCTGGGTAAAGATGCTAAAGATCAGGCTGGCATCGACAAGATCATGATCGATCTGGACGGTACTGAGAACAAATCCAACTTCGGCGCGAACGCAATCCTGGCTGTTTCCCTGGCGAACGCCAAAGCAGCAGCTGCCGCTAAAGGCCTGCCGCTGTACGCTCACATCGCTGAACTGAACGGCACTCCGGGCAAATACTCCATGCCGGTTCCGATGATGAACATCATCAACGGTGGTGAGCACGCTGACAACAACGTCGACATCCAGGAATTCATGATTCAGCCGGTTGGCGCTAAGACTCTGAAAGAAGCCGTACGTATGGGTTCTGAAGTGTTCCACAACCTGGCTAAAGTTCTGAAAGCTAAAGGTATGAACACTGCAGTTGGTGACGAAGGCGGCTACGCGCCGAACCTGGGTTCCAACGCTGAAGCACTGGCTGTTATCGCTGAAGCTGTTAAAGCTGCTGGCTACGAGCTGGGCACCGACATCACTCTGGCGATGGACTGTGCAGCTTCTGAATTCTACAAAGACGGTAAATACGTTCTGGCTGGCGAAGGCAACAAAGCGTTCACCTCCGAAGAATTCACTCACTTCCTGGAAGAACTGACCAAACAGTACCCGATCGTTTCCATCGAAGATGGTCTGGACGAGTCTGACTGGGACGGTTTCGCATACCAGACTAAAGTTCTGGGCGACAAAATCCAGCTGGTTGGTGACGATCTGTTCGTAACCAACACCAAGATCCTGAAAGAAGGTATCGAAAAAGGCATCGTTAACTCCATCCTGATCAAATTCAACCAGATCGGTTCTCTGACCGAAACTCTGGCTGCGATCAAAATGGCGAAAGACGCTGGCTACACCGCTGTCATCTCTCACCGTTCTGGCGAAACTGAAGACGCTACCATCGCTGACCTGGCTGTTGGTACCGCTGCAGGCCAGATCAAAACTGGTTCTATGAGCCGTTCTGACCGCGTTGCTAAGTACAACCAGCTGATTCGTATCGAAGAAGCGCTGGGTGCACAGGCTCCGTACAACGGTCGTAAAGAGATCAAAGGTCAGGCGTAATCCTGTCTTTATCTGATATAAAAATGCCAGCCTTTGGGCTGGCATTTTTTTTACTTAAAATCGACCGCCATCTGCTGCGGAATCGAGAGTCCACGCGTGGTTTGTACGCAGCGATCAATATAGTCGGTAAAGCGCGGTGGTTTTGGCATGCCGATACTGAGCAACTTGTCGTTGCTAAAGCGCACGTTCAGCGTGGCGAAAGCGCCATACAGCCGCATCGCTTTCAACATTAGCCGCTCGTTGCACGGGCCGAAAATACCTTTCAGTTCGCGCCGCATTTGCACCAGTGCTTCATAGCTGACTTGCGCATAGCGGTCGCCAACCGGTGCCTGCTCCAGGGCTTGCGCCATCGCATAATCAATATCGGCAAAGCGAACGCTATTCTCTTCTCCTGCCGAGATATGTATCACTTCCCCTTGTACCAGCGGCGCATCCAGCAGCAGAAGCAGCGCGTTGGCACAGTAATCCACCGGCACCACATCAATTCTGTCTTCCATCGAGCACAGGAATTTTTGCAGCATCAGCCCCATGCTGAAGACCCAGAAAATGCTGCTGGACGGCTGGCAGCCGTGGCGAGTATGGCCGACAACGATCGAAGGACGGGCGATAATCAGGGGCAGCGTTGGAAGCTGCTGTTGCATCAGCTGTTCGATGGTCGATTTGGAATGCGTGTACTCTACCAGGTGTTCGGCCCGCTCGCGGAACTCTGCGCTTTCAGCGACCAGAGAGTCCGGCTCTGGCGAGCAGGACATTGCCGTGCCAACGTGCAGAAAGCGCTGTAAGCCTTCGACCTTTGCCATACGGCGAGCAAACTGTAGCGTACCTTCTACGTTCACCTTCCAGATCAGCGGGTTGTTGCCAAAGGAAGCCACCGCGGCGCAGTTCAGCACGTGGGTTACCTTGTCCAGACGCGCATCATCGAGAAAACTCTCCGGGTAGGCTAAGTCACCGAGTAGGATATGGCGTGGGGCGAGCTTCGCCAGCTTCTCTTCATCGATATTGAATTTACGTAAGTTCTCCTTAACTCTTGCGACAGCGGCTTCACCGTTATCTGCACGGACTAACAGCAGTAAATTAACGTCGCTGCGGGTATTGAGAATGGCTTCCAGCGCCGCGCCGCCAAGAAAACCGGTAACGCCCGTGATTAATAATGTATTCATGAATACTGTCTCGTCATGGTTGATTTGCGGATTCTAGGATCGGAAAAGTAAACGGCGCTTAAATAAAGAATGGGGTAATAAAGGGAGAGCTTAAGCTTATTTTAAGCTTACGTACTGGCGCGGATTGAATTTGACATCTTGATATTTAAAAAGATTCAATAAATTTTATTTTCAATTATAACCTGTTGCTTATTAATGGTTTTATAAAATCAATGGTTGTATCTTAACTGTAAAAATAAACATTTTTTGTTACACCATAAATGCCATTCTAAAAGAAGAAAAACAATCCGTAGCGGGCTTGGCTACGGATTGTTTATAAAAATTGTTTTTGGGAAATATTTAGATGATCAAATCGAGCAATAATACAATTAACAGACCGACAACGGAGTTAGTTAATTCTAAAAGTCCCCAGGTTTTGAAGGTGTCTTTAATCGACAGGCCAAAATACTCTTTGAATAACCAGAATGCGGCATCATTGACGTGGGTTAGCGTGTTGCTTCCCGAGGCGGTCGCCAGCACCATCAACGCCGGATCAACATTAAAAGTCGTAATCATTGGCCCCACAATACCCGCCGCGGTAATCGCTGAGACGGTACCTGCACCGGTAGCCAGACGCAGCAGCACGGTGATAAACCACGCCATAATCAACGGCGAGACGGAAGAGGTACGCATCATATCGGCGATGTAATCCCCCACGCCGGTATCCATAATGATCTGCTTAAAGGCGCCACCTGCACCGATGATAAAGACGACCAGCGCCACTTTCTCAATGGCGGTGGAGTAAGAGCTCATCACCTCGGTCATCGATTTACCGCGCGCGGTACCGAATGCATACAGCGCGACCAGTACGGCAATCAGCATGCTGACCTGCGCGCTACCGATAAAGTTAAGGAACGAGATAACGCTGGCTCCTGCCGGGATAAACAGCTTAATCACGGTCACGCCGGTGATGATGATTGCCGGAATGAGCGGCACCAGCAGGCTGGTGGCGAACGACGGCATTTCGTCATCGCGAAAAACCTTTTGTGATTCCAGCAGCTGTGGAATTGGGCGCTCCAGATTGCCCAGCAGTTTTGGCAGCAGAATGCCCGAGCAGATGACCGTTGGAATAGCGACGATAACGCCGTAGATATAGACCATCCCCATATCGGCGTGGAAAGCGGCAACCAGCGCCGTTGGGCCTGGCTGCGGCGGAAACAGGCTATGCGCGGTTGTCGCGGCGGCGACCATCGTGATGCCGAGTTTCAGGAACGGAATTTTGGCTTCGCGAGCAATACTGATCACCAGCGGCGCGAGGATCAGGAAAGCAACCTCGTAAAACATCGCCAGGCCGAATATCAGGCCAATGACCATGATTGCCCACTGCACCTTTTTTGGCCCGAAGCTTTGCAGCAAAGTCGAGGAGACACGCTGGGCCGCACCGGAATCGACCATCAGCTTGCCGAGGATCGCACCGAACAGAATGATAAACGCCAGATGCCCCAGCGTGCTGCCCACGCCCGCTTCAATCGATTTCCCGATAGCCTCCAGCGGCAATCCTTCACAGACGCCAACAAAAATCGCCGCCAGCAGCAGCGCCAGCATCCCGTTGATCTTAAATTTCATATTGAGAATAAGTAGCAGTACAACGCCCAGGGCGACCCAGATCACCGGCAGGGCTTCAGCAAACGCGTTCATCCTTTTTCCTTGTCAAAACTTATAATTGGTATGATATGTAGCCGGTTTTGGATATTACTCACGAAAATGTGTCATACCAATTTGAATCACGCAGCAACATGTTAAACAGTGAAAGAGGGCGAATAACGATGTAATGAGAATGTTAATTTTCATCAAAAGGATTGGATACATCACAGAAAAGCCCCGTTAAGTGCGTCGGCAAAAAAGCAACGTGCGGTTGCGCAAGAAGTGCGAGGGATCGCTGGCGCGAAATATGCAATAATGACGGTTTACCACTACTGAAGAGCCGATGATGCAGTACCCGATTAACGAGATGTTTCAGACCCTGCAGGGTGAAGGTTATTTTACTGGCGTCCCCGCCATCTTTATTCGTTTACAGGGATGCCCGGTAGGCTGTGCCTGGTGTGACACCAAACATACCTGGGATAAGCTCGAGGATCGGGAAGTGTCTCTGTTCAGTATCCTGGCGAAAACCAAAGAGAGCGATAAGTGGGGGGCGGCAAGCAGCGACGATCTGCTGGCGATTATTAGCCGTCAGGGCTGGACCGCACGTCACGTGGTGATTACCGGCGGCGAGCCGTGCATCCACGACTTAACTCCGCTTACCGCGCTGCTTGAGCAGAATGGCTTTAGCTGCCAGATTGAAACCAGCGGTACCCATGAAGTGCGCTGCACGCCGAACACCTGGGTGACCGTGTCGCCGAAGGTGAACATGCGCGGCGGCTACGACGTGCTGTCGCAGGCGCTGGAACGCGCCGATGAAATCAAGCATCCGGTAGGCCGCGTGCGCGATATTGAAGCGCTGGACGAACTGCTGGAGACGCTCTCTGACGAGAAGCCGCGGATTATTGCCTTGCAGCCGATCAGCCAGAAAGACGATGCTACCCGTCTGTGCATTGAAACCTGCATTGCGCGCAACTGGCGTCTGTCGATGCAGACGCACAAGTATCTGAATATTGCCTGATGATATTTGCCGCCCGGAGGAGGCGCATCGCGTCTCCTCCGGAAACATCCCGGCATCGCTTCGCTCAGCCGGGGGCGTTAAGCTTTACTTCGCCGCGTCGTTCATAACTTTTGAGAAGGTGTCCATCGGGCAGAAACCGTTGGCATCAACCGGGCAGCCTTTTAGCGACAGCGTGACGCGCTGCGGCGGTGTTTTCAGGGTTAATGCATCCGCGTTACGCAACTGCTCGGCGCTCTGATAAACATACTCAATTTTCATCAAATCCCGATTTGCTTGCGTATCATGCCAGCGCTGGAACACAATTTTCCCGCCGATTGGCGTGCGTTCGTACTGACCCGGCAACGTGTAGGCGTTGAAATCCAGCGCCGTCAGCAGCGAAGCAATGTTCGAGTCATGACCCACCAGAACGGTGATTTTCGGCGTTTTCGCCGCTTCGGTTACCAGCGCATTATCGATATATTTCACCAGCGGTTTTGCTACGTTGCGCGCGACTTCTGGCGAGGTAAACAGGCTGTCCTGATAGCCGTTTTTAAGTTTTGACAGCAGACGCCACTGCTGATCGGTTTTAATTTCCCCCCAGGCTACCTGGTCAAGCGGGAACCCTTCGTAATATTGCAGCGTGAACGCATCGACCAGCGAGTTACCGATTGCCAGCGGCCCTTTAACGCCCGGCTCCTTCTGGTAGTTGGCGCTAAAGCTGTCTTTGGCATCGCTCAGCGAACACTGTTGCTTCTCTTTGCAGGAAGGAGAATCCTGATAACGGGCAATCTGCGCCAGCAGCTTATAGCTCTCGTCGAGCTGTTGAGCCTGCCGCGCTTTCTCCATCGCCTGTACTGCCTTCTCACGGAATGAGGCAGAGTCGTCGGTGATCACCGGGTTAAAGGTTGGGTCCATGATGCCCATTTTTTCCTGGTGGTGGACGACAACGTCGCAGCCGGGGAAGGCGCCATTAATAAAGAACTGGGCGGTGGCAACGGTGCGTTGCAGGCTGTTGGCATAGGCGTATACCGTGTCCGGCGCCGGGCATTCCCCGCTGGTGACCATTCCCTGCTGCGCCAGCCATTCACGCATATAGTGGCCCATATAGACTTCGAGCACGCCGCCTTTGGTGGTGAGCTGTCCGCCGGGAACGTCCCATTCCGGCCAGGCATTTGGCGTCGACTGTTCGAGCACGCTACCGTTAGTCGCCAGCGGCGCGCGCAGGTTGTGACGGCTCATCACCAGCACCTGCTGAAGCTGATAGCCTTCGGGTGGCGTTTGCGCCTGGCTTAATCCTGAGAACAATAACAGTGCCGGCATTGCAGCGGCGAGAAGCGTTTTTTTCATCCCTTATTCCTCACAATGTATTAACCAACCCAAAGAGTGTGACAGAACTTCGTCATATTTCCTGGGCGGATGCCGCATTCTGAAAGATTAGGGAAATGAATGTGATAGGAGACTACGGAAGGGGAACGGGGGAGACGCGAACCGACTCCCCGCTTGCCGACTGACTTACTCGCCGCGGTAGACGCAGCCTGCGGTACAGGTTTCTTTCACCATTACCGCGCTCAGCAGCGGCACAACCGGTTTAACCTGTTCCCAGATCCAGCGGGAAAGCACTTCGCTGGTCGGGTTTTCCAGACCCGGAATATCGTTCAGATAGTAGTGATCCAGACGATCGTAGGTCGGTTTGAACGCCGCTTTCAGTTCGGCAAAATCCATGATCCAACCGGTATGGGGATCAACTTCACCGGTAATCTCAAGACGCACCATAAACGAGTGGCCGTGCAGGCGACCGCACTTATGCCCTTCCGGCACATGTGGCAGATGATGGGCGGCTTCGAAGGTGAAATCTTTAAACAGTGTGGTGGACATCATGAACTCTCAGTCTTGCGGAAAAAAACGCCGCATAGTACCCGAATGCACATTTTTCTGCATTAACTAAAACCGCCAAATGGGCAAAGAGGACAATAATTGTGCACGATGATAATTATTATCCATTTATATCAATAGGTTATTTAACCTGTTTTATTGCTATTAACTACCAGGAAAAGAGGTTAGTCCATTTGGTTATTTGATATTTCTATCCCTTCTTTAATTGTTATTATCCACGTCGTTAACCTTACATTCAGTTTTGTTTTTTCTGATTAGAAACAGCTTTGCTACTGGAACATAACAACGCATGACAACACAGTCTCCCCCTTCAGCTTTGCTCCCGCTTAATCCGGAGCAGTTAGCGCGCCTTCAGGCGGCCACTACTGATTTATCACCCACCCAGCTTGCCTGGGTTTCCGGCTATTTTTGGGGCGTGCTTAATCAGCAGCCTGGCGCTGCGGCCGTTTCTGCCGCACCGGCTGCCGTCGAAGTCCCGGCCATTACGCTGATTTCCGCCTCGCAGACCGGCAATGCCCGCCGCGTTGCGGAAGCGCTGCGTGACGATCTGCTGGCCGCCAAACTGAACGTGAACCTGGTGAACGCCGGGGATTATAAATTCAAACAAATCGCGTCGGAAAAGCTGCTGGTGATCGTGACCTCTACGCAGGGTGAAGGGGAAACGCCGGAAGAAGCGGTAGCGCTGCATAAATTCTTGTTCTCGAAAAAAGCGCCGAAGCTGACCGATACTGCCTTTGCGGTGCTGGGCCTTGGCGATACTTCCTATGAGTTTTTCTGCCAGGCTGGGAAAGACTTTGACAGCAAGCTGGCCGAGCTGGGCGGTGAGCGCCTGCTCGACCGCGTCGATGCAGACGTGGAGTACCAGGCCGCCGCGGCGGAATGGCGTGCGCGTCTGGTTGAGGTGCTGAAAGCCCGCGCGCCGGCTGCACCTTCCGTGCAGGCGGCAGCAAGCGGGGCGGTGAACGACATTCACTCCAGTCCGTACACCAAAGAAGCGCCACTGTCGGCGTCGCTGTCGGTCAACCAGAAAATCACCGGCCGCGATTCTGAAAAAGACGTCCGCCATATTGAAATTGACCTCGGCGATTCTGGCCTGCGCTATCAGCCAGGCGACGCGCTGGGCGTGTGGTATCAGAATGATCCTGCGCTGGTGCAAGAGCTGGTGGAGCTGCTGTGGCTGAAAGGTGACGAGCCCGTTACCGTCAACGGCAAAACCCTGCCGCTGGCCGAAGCGCTGCAGTGGCACTTCGAACTGACGGTCAACACCGCGAATATCGTGGAGAACTACGCTACGCTGACGCGCAGCGAGTCTCTGCTGCCGCTGGTGGGCGATAAAACGCAGTTGCAGCAATATGCAGCCACCACGCCTATCGTCGATATGGTGCGTTTCTCCCCGGCGCAGCTCGACGCTGAAGCATTAATCGGCCTGTTGCGTCCGCTGACGCCGCGTCTGTACTCTATTGCCTCTTCACAGGCGGAAGTCGAAAGCGAAGTGCACGTAACCGTCGGCGTCGTGCGCTACGATATTGAAGGCCGCGCCCGCGCGGGTGGTGCTTCCAGCTTCCTCGCCGACCGCGTGGAAGAAGAGGGCGAAGTGCGCGTGTTCATTGAGCACAACGATAATTTTCGCCTGCCGGCGAATCCGCAGACTCCGGTGATTATGATTGGCCCTGGTACGGGTATCGCGCCGTTCCGCGCCTTTATGCAGCAGCGCGCCGCCGATGGTGCGGAAGGTAAGAACTGGCTGTTCTTCGGTAACCCGCACTTCACCGAAGATTTCCTTTATCAGGTTGAATGGCAGCGTTACGTGAAAGAAGGCGTGCTGAGCCGGATCGATCTGGCCTGGTCACGCGATCAAAAAGAAAAAATCTACGTACAAGACAAACTGCGCGAACAGGGCGCAGAGCTGTGGCGCTGGATTAATGACGGTGCCCACATTTATGTCTGCGGCGACGCCAATCGCATGGCGAAAGACGTTGAGCAGGCGTTGCTGGAAGTGATTGCTGAGTTCGGTGCAATGGACATCGAAGCGGCGGATGAATTTTTAAGTGAGCTGCGCGTCGAGCGCCGTTATCAGCGAGATGTCTACTAATGAGCGAAAAACACCCAGGGCCTTTAGTGGTCGAAGGCAAACTGACTGACGCCGAGCGCATGAAGCGTGAAAGTAATTTCCTGCGCGGCACCATCGCGGAAGACCTGAATGACGGCCTGACCGGCGGCTTCCACGGCGATAACTTCCTGCTGATCCGTTTCCACGGCATGTACCAGCAGGATGACCGTGATATTCGTGCCGAGCGCGCCGAGCAGAAGCTGGAGCCGCGTCACGCGATGCTGCTGCGTTGCCGTCTGCCGGGCGGAGTGATCACCACCACCCAGTGGAAGGCGATCGACAAATTCGCCGCTGACAACACGATTTACGGCAGCATCCGTCTGACCAACCGTCAGACCTTCCAGTTCCACGGTATTCTGAAGAAGAATGTCAAACCGGTGCATCAGATGCTGCATTCGGTGGGGTTGGATGCGCTGGCGACCGCCAACGACATGAACCGTAACGTGCTGTGCACCTCCAACCCGTATGAGTCGCAGCTGCACGCGGAAGCCTACGAGTGGGCGAAAAAGATCTCTGAACATCTGCTGCCGCGCACTCGCGCCTATGCGGAGATCTGGCTCGATCAGGAGAAGGTCGCGACCACCGACGAAGAACCGATCCTCGGCGCAACCTATCTACCGCGTAAATTTAAAACCACGGTGGTGATCCCGCCGCAGAACGATATCGATCTGCACGCCAACGACATGAACTTCGTGGCGATTGCCGAAAATGGCAAGCTGGTGGGCTTTAACCTGCTGGTTGGCGGCGGTCTGTCTATTGAGCACGGTAATAAGAAAACCTACGCGCGTACGGCCAGCGAGTTCGGCTTCCTGCCGCTTGAGCATACCCTGGCGGTAGCGGAAGCGGTGGTGACGACCCAGCGTGACTGGGGGAACCGTACCGACCGTAAAAATGCGAAAACCAAATACACGCTTGAGCGCGTCGGTGTCGACACGTTCAAAGAAGAAGTTGAGCGTCGCGCGGGGATCAAATTCGAGCCGATCCGTCCGTATGAGTTTACCGGTCGCGGTGATCGCATCGGTTGGGTGAAAGGGATCGACAACAACTGGCACCTGACGCTGTTTATCGAAAACGGTCGTATCCTGGATTACCCGGGACGTCCGCTGAAAACCGGCCTGCTGGAGATCGCGAAGATCCACAAAGGCGATTTCCGTATCACCGCTAACCAGAACCTGATCATCGCCAGCGTGCCGGAAAGCCAGAAAGCGAAGATCGAGAAGCTGGCGCGCGACCACGGGTTGATGAATGCGGTGAAACCGCAGCGCGAAAACTCGATGGCCTGCGTGTCGTTCCCGACCTGCCCGCTGGCGATGGCCGAAGCCGAGCGTTTCCTGCCATCGTTCACGGACAAAGTCGAGGCGATTCTGGAAAAACACGGCATCCCGGACGAGCATATTGTGATGCGCGTGACCGGCTGCCCGAACGGCTGTGGCCGCGCGATGCTGGCGGAGCTGGGGCTGGTGGGCAAAGCGCCGGGTCGCTACAACATGCATCTGGGCGGCAACCGCATGGGGACGCGTATTCCGCGTATGTATCGCGAAAATATTACGGAATCAGAAATTCTCGATTCTGTTGACGAACTGGTTGGGCGCTGGGCGAAAGAGCGCGAAGCGGGTGAAGGCTTCGGCGACTTTACGGTGCGTGCGGGCATCATTCGCCCGGTGCTCGATCCAGCGCGTGATTTCTGGGAATAACACCGTCCCCCCTCACCCTAACCCTCTCCCCGCAGGGGAGAGGGGACCGCTCGGTTTTCTCCCTCGCCCCTTTGGGGAGAGGGCCAGGGTGAGGGGAAACACACAAACGAGGTCCATATGTCCAAACTCGATCTAAACGCCCTGAACGACCTGCCAAAAGTCGATCGCGTACTGGCGCTGGCCGAAACCAACGCTGAACTGGAAAAACTGAGCGCTGAGGATCGCGTGGCCTGGGCGCTGGAAAACCTGCCCGGCGAATACGTGCTCTCCTCAAGCTTTGGTATCCAGGCGGCGGTGAGTCTGCATCTGGTGAATCAGATTCGCCCGAATATCCCGGTGATCCTCACCGATACCGGCTACCTGTTCCCGGAAACCTACCAGTTTATTGATGAGTTAACGGACAAACTCAAACTTAATCTCCAGGTCTATCGCGCCAAAGAGAGCGCTGCCTGGCAGGAAGCGCGTTACGGCAAACTGTGGGAGCAGGGCGTTGAAGGCATTGAGAAATACAATGACATCAACAAGGTCGAGCCGATGAACCGGGCGCTCAAGGAGTTAAACGCGCAGACCTGGTTTGCCGGCCTGCGCCGCGAGCAGTCAGGTAGCCGTGCTACGCTGCCGGTGCTGGCGATTCAGCGCGGCGTGTTTAAAGTGCTGCCGATTATCGATTGGGATAACCGTACCGTTTACCAGTATCTGCAAAAGCACGGTCTGAAATACCATCCGCTGTGGGATCAGGGCTATCTGTCGGTTGGCGATACGCACACCACCCGCAAATGGGAGCCGGGCATGGCGGAAGAAGAGACGCGGTTCTTCGGGCTGAAGCGTGAGTGCGGGCTGCACGAAGGGTAATGAATTTATCGCGCAGCGGGCCCTCTGTTGCGCGATATTAAGCCTGCTGGCGACCTAATTCCCTCGCCATTTCCAGAAAGGCGGCAAGCCCGGCGGACGGGTTGCGACGCCCGGGGTAGTAAATACACAGGCCGGGGAAGGGTGGTGTCCAGTCGTTGAGCAGGCGAACCAAACGACCTGCTGCAATATCCTCCACCACATCCTGCTCCAGAAAGCAGCCAATCCCGGCGCCTTCCAGCACGGCAATCCGCGCTAAAGAGGCCTCATCAAGCGTAAGTCGCCCTTGAACATCCACCTGCACAACCTCTCCGGCGTTTTCCAGGTGCCAGCGGTAAATCGTACCGTCGGGCAGCCTGACGCGAATGCAGGCGTGATGGAGAAGATCGAGCGGTGTTTCAGGGCTGCCCTGTTCTTTAAGATACTGAGGCGAAGCGACGATAGCGTGACGCTGCGGCTGGCCTAATGAAATGGCAATCATGTCATTGGGAATAAGCTTCGCCACACGGACGCCCATATCAAAGCCTTCCGCCACGATATCAATCAGGCGACCATCGGTGACAATATCGACCTGCATTTCGGGATAGCGCTGCAGAAACTTCAGCACCAGCGAAGAGAGAATGGTGCGCGCGGCAAAGGGCGGAGTATTAATTCGCAGCAGCCCCGACGGCGTTTCGCGGCGGGCGCGAACGACCTCCAGGGCATCATAAACCCCCTGAAGCGAAGGGCCGACGTTATCAATAAACAGGCGACCGGCATCGGTCAGGCTGACGCTACGGGTGGTGCGGTTAAACAGCCGGACGCCAAGCCCGGACTCAAATTTGGCAATCGTGTGGCTCAGCGCCGTGGTGGAAACACCCAAATCGACCGCCGCCGCGCGGAAAGTTCCACGACGGGCAATCGCCATGACGGCTTCTAAATCAGTGAGCGCAACGCGCGACATTATCCCGTTTCCTTCATCACTTCATCAACATTTGTCCTGATTGTTTAAACTATAGCGGATCCTTACAGTAAACCCGTAACGTTTATTGAAAGGAGCGGCAGCATGAATATGCCAACGGCAATACAGCATTTCTTTAATGAAGAAAGTCTCGACACGGCGATGAGTGCCTTTGCGGAATATGCGGTGGTCAAAGATGAGGGGAATACCTATACCGGCCGCACGGCTATCCGCGCATGGCGGGTCGCTTCCAGAGAACAGTATGATTTTGTCTCTGAACCATTCGATATGTTTGCACGTGGCGACATCGTGACGATTCGTGCCAACGTTAGCGGCAACTTCCCGGGTAGCCCTGTTGTGCTGGACTACGATTTCCGTCTGCTAAAAGACAGTATTGTTGAACTGGAGATTGGTTATGCCGAGCTTTCTGGGTCTTGAGGGAAAACGTGTGCTGGTCACGTCGGGGACCAAAGGCGCAGGCGCGGCGACGGTGGCGCTATTTTTAGCGCAGGGCGCGCGGGTGATGACCTGTGCCAGACATCAACCGGAGGCCCATAGCGATGCGCTTTTTGTCGCCGTTGACCTCACAACCGCGGAGGGCTGTGTGGCGTTGGCTGATGCTGTACAGACGCAGCTTGGCGGTGTTGATATTGTCGTCCATATGCTTGGCGGCTCGTCGTCACCGGCCGGAGGCTACGCCGTGCTCAGCGATGATATCTGGCAACAGGAGCTGGTGTTGAACCTCTATCCCGCCGTCCGTCTGGATCGCCTGCTGCTGCCTGCGATGGTGGCTAACGGGCAGGGTGTGGTCGTTCACGTCTCGTCTATTCAGCGTACCTTGCCTTTACCGGAGTCCACTACGGCCTACGCGGCAGCGAAAGCTGCGCTATCCACCTACAGCAAAAGCCTCTCCAAAGAAGTGTCGCCAAAAGGCGTTCGTGTTTTGACGGTAGCGCCTGGATGGATTGAAACCGAGGCCGCCGTACGCTTTGCCGAGCGGCTGGCTGCTGAGAAAGGAATCGATTACGAGGACAGTAAAAAGATCATTATGGATTCGCTGGGCGGTATTGCGCTTGGTCGTCCGTCAGCGCCGGAAGAGGTGGCGAACCTGATTGCTTTCCTGGCGTCTGAGCGAGCCGGTTCGATTACCGGCAGTGAGTACGTTATTGATGGCGGAACGATCCCCACGGTGTAATGCGGTAAAGGTCAGGCGGGCTGCCTGACCTTGAGGGTATCAGCCGTGCGTTTTTGCCTTCGCCAGCTCTCGCATCAGCGGCATCATCACTCTGACCACTTCACGGCTACGGCGCTCAATACGCCCCGGCAGCGCTTTATCAATATATTGCTGGTTGTCGAGTTGCGCGTTATGCCAGCTGGTGCCGTCCGGGAAGCTGGCGCTTTTCGCGCGCTGCTGGTAGCCGTCCTTTTTGCCAAGCGACCAGTTGGTGGCTTCGACGGAGAGTACCGGGATACCCGCCTGGTCGAAGACTTCGGCATCGTTGCAGCAACCAGTACCCTGCGGGTATTGCGGATTGAGGCCTGGGTTGGTGGCGGCAGCAATGCCGCGGCTGTGGGCCAGGGTCAGCGCCCGGTCGCGGGTTAACTTGCGCACCGAGGCCGGAGTTTTGACGCCGCTGTTAAAATAGAGTTTGTCGCCGACGACCAGGTTATCGAGGTTAATGACCAGCAGCGTATTTTTCTTTTCCGCGCTGCTCATGCGCTTAAGTAAATTCTCAGCGCCGAGTTTTCCCTCTTCTTCACCGCTGGTAGCGATAAAACGGATGCCATACTCTGTGGGAATATTTTTAAAACGTTCCGCCAGTTCCAGCATTACGCCGAGGCCCAGTGCGTTATCGTCGATGCCCTGAAGCGTCAGACCGCCGAGATTCTGTTCGACGTCGCTGTCGCTGTGCGGCGCGTAGGTGTCGAGATGCGCCATGATAATAATCTGCTGGCTGGATTTCCCTTCATGCGCCGCGATAACCGTACTGCCGACCACGTTATGCCAGTTTTTTCGGTTATCTTTGCTGGTGTAGATATAGCGGCTGTTAAAGGTACGGATATCGCTCTGGTAACCCATTTGCGCAAACTGCTGACGAATATAGTCGGCGGAGAGCATTTCAGCGGGCGTGCCGGTAATGCGTCCGGGGAAATAGGTGGCAATATAGCGAGCCTGCGTATTGGCGATGGTGCCCAGTGACGAAGCGGCGGCCTGTGCCGGGAGGGAGAAGCATACGCCGAGCGCCAGGGCTGCCATGCAGTGGCGCAATGCGGAGAACATAGGAAGTCCTTACAACAGAGCAAAAAAATAGACGCGCTTAGTATGAAACTGTGGTTTTCATTACACAATTTCAAAAGCTCTTAAATGCCCGAAAAATAGCATGTTAAGCACTTTTTGATATTTGCTTTTCCAGCGCGTTATTCCTTTGAGTAACTACTCATTCCTTTTCGTAATTTCATTTGGTCTAAACCTACCCCTATAGTCCCTCTATTGCTGATTGTTAGCGAGTTGTAGCACGACCCCGCAGCAACAACCCAATAAGCGCCAACGACAAGATCGGCCCTCAACACAACAGACGTGCAATGAATCAGGCTTAAGGAACGGTTATGGACCAAAAACGACTTACTCACCTGCGGCAACTGGAGGCGGAAAGCATCCATATCATCCGTGAGGTGGCCGCCGAATTCTCTAATCCGGTGATGATGTACTCCATCGGCAAAGATTCCAGCGTAATGCTGCATCTGGCGCGCAAGGCGTTTTATCCGGGTACGCTGCCGTTCCCGCTGCTGCACGTTGACACTGGCTGGAAGTTCCGCGAAATGTACGAGTTCCGCGACCGTACCGCGAAAGCCTATGGCTGCGAACTGCTGGTGCATAAAAACCCGGAAGGGGTGGCGATGGGGATCAATCCGTTTGTCCACGGTAGCGCCAAGCACACCGACATTATGAAAACTGAAGGGCTGAAGCAGGCGCTGAACAAATACGGTTTTGATGCCGCGTTCGGCGGCGCGCGTCGCGATGAAGAGAAATCTCGCGCCAAAGAGCGTATTTACTCCTTCCGCGACCGCTTCCACCGCTGGGATCCGAAAAACCAGCGTCCGGAGCTGTGGCACAACTACAACGGCCAGATCAACAAAGGTGAAAGCATCCGCGTCTTCCCGCTCTCTAACTGGACCGAGCTGGATATCTGGCAGTATATCTACCTGGAAAACATCGAAATTGTTCCGCTGTACCTGGCCGCTGAGCGCCCGGTGCTGGAACGTGACGGCATGCTGATGATGATCGATGACGATCGTATTGATTTGCAGCCTGGTGAAGTGATCAAAAAACGCATGGTGCGTTTCCGTACCCTGGGATGCTGGCCGCTGACCGGCGCGGTAGAGTCCGACGCGCAAACGCTGCCGGAAATTATCGAAGAGATGCTGGTCTCGACCACCAGTGAACGCCAGGGACGCGTGATTGACCGCGACCAGGCCGGCTCCATGGAGCTTAAAAAACGTCAGGGTTATTTCTAAGGAGCCGCCATGAACACCACTATTGCACAACAAATTGCCGATGAAGGCGGCGTTGAAGCGTATCTGCACGCTCAGCAGCACAAAAGACTGCTGCGTTTTCTGACCTGCGGCAGCGTGGATGACGGCAAAAGTACGCTGATTGGCCGCCTGCTGCACGATACTCGTCAGATTTACGAGGACCAGCTGTCGTCGCTGCACAATGACAGCAAGCGTCACGGCACCCAGGGCGAGAAGCTCGATCTGGCGTTGCTGGTGGACGGCCTGCAGGCCGAGCGCGAGCAGGGCATCACCATCGACGTGGCGTACCGCTATTTCTCCACCGAGAAGCGTAAATTTATTATCGCTGACACCCCGGGGCACGAGCAGTACACCCGTAACATGGCCACCGGCGCGTCGACCTGCGACCTGGCGATTTTGCTGATCGACGCGCGTAAAGGCGTACTGGATCAGACCCGTCGTCACAGCTTTATTTCCACACTGCTGGGCATCAAGCATCTGGTGGTGGCTGTCAATAAAATGGATCTCGTCGGCTACAGCGAAGAGACCTTTAACCGCATTCGCGAAGAGTATCTGACCTTTGCCGAGCAGCTGCCGGGCAACCTCGATATTCGCTTCGTCCCGCTGTCCGCGCTGGAAGGCGATAACGTTGCCAGCAACAGCGACAAGCTGCCGTGGTACAGCGGCCCGACGCTGCTGGAAGTGCTGGAGACGGTGGAAATCCGTCGTACGGTGGATACCCAACCGATGCGTTTCCCGGTTCAGTACGTGAACCGCCCGAACCTCGATTTCCGCGGTTTCTCCGGCACGCTGGCTTCCGGCACCGTGAAGGTCGGCCAGCGCATTAAGGTGCTGCCGTCAGGCGTAGAGTCTACCGTGGCGCGCATCGTGACCTTTGACGGCGATCTGCAGGAAGCGGCGGCAGGCGAAGCCATCACGCTGGTACTGAAAGATGAAATCGACATCAGCCGTGGCGACCTGCTGCTTGACGCACAGGACGCGCTGCCGACGGTGCAACGCGCTTCCGTTGACGTGGTGTGGATGGCCGAGCAGCCGCTGGCGGCAGGGCAAAGCTATGATATTAAAGTCGCCGGTAAGAAAACCCGCGCCCGCGTCGATGGCATTCAGTATCAGGTTGATATCAATAACCTCACCCAGCGTGAAGTGGACGCGCTGCCGCTGAACGGTATCGGCCTGGTGGATCTGACTTTTGATGAGCCGCTGGTGCTCGATAAATATCAGGAAAACCCGGTCACCGGCGGCCTGATCTTTATTGACCGCTTAAGCAACGTGACCGTCGGTGCGGGCATGGTGCGTGAACCGAATACCGAGGATGCGGTGGTGAATTCAGAGTTCAGCGCTTTTGAACTTGAGCTGAATGCGTTGGTGCGCAAACACTTCCCGCATTGGGGCGCGCGCGATTTGCTGGGAGGCAAGTAATGGCGGCACATGACGAAAACGTCGTCTGGCATGCCCATCCCGTCACCGCGCAGCAGCGTGAACAACTCCACGGTCACCGTGGGGTTGTGCTGTGGTTTACCGGGCTTTCGGGCTCGGGTAAATCCACCGTGGCCGGGGCGCTGGAAGAGGCGCTGCATGAGCTTGGTGTAAGCACCTATTTGCTTGATGGCGATAATGTGCGCCACGGGCTGTGCAGCGATCTCGGCTTTACCGATGCAGACCGTAAAGAAAATATTCGCCGCGTCGGCGAAGTGGCGAAACTGATGGTGGATGCCGGGCTGGTGGTATTGACCGCATTTATCTCGCCTCATCGCGCCGAACGGCAGATGGTGCGTGAACGCGTAGGGGACGATCGCTTCTTTGAAGTCTTTGTCGATACGCCGCTGGCAACTTGCGAAGCCCGCGATCCGAAAGGGCTGTATAAAAAAGCGCGCGCCGGAGAGTTGCGTAATTTCACCGGAATTGATTCATCGTATGAATCACCCGAGCAGCCTGCGATCCACCTGGACGGTGAACAATTAGTAACAAATTTGGTTGCGCAATTATTAGATCTACTGAGGCAGAGCGATATTATCAGATCCTGAAAACGTGTCGGAGTTTGCCTGCTCCGACCTAACAGGATTATTTATGCGTAACACTCAGAACATCAACGTGGCCCAGCCCGAGTCACTAGCCTCTGCTTATGATGAAACCACCTGGTCTTTGTCAGGGGCTTTTGTCGGCTTTGTGGCGTGGTTGATGGCGCTGGGTATCCCCTATCTGCATTACGGCAATAACACGCTGTTCTTTTTCCTCTACACCTGGCCTTTTTTCCTTGCTCTGATGCCCGTCGCGGTGGTGGTTGGCGTTGCGTTTCACTCGCTGGTGAAAGGCAAGTTAGGTTACACCATTGTTGCAACGCTACTGACTGTCGCCCTCCTGTGTGGTTTGCTATTCATGTGGATTATGAGTTAATACCTTCGTATGAGGGTTCAGCGGCGGCGGATTCCACGCCAATAGGCAAGGGAAATGTGGTACATTTCCGGCGATATGCGGTATCGCCTGCGGCCGGAGTGGAGTATGACGGCAAGTTATGGGATGATAGAGCCGTTTTTCAGGGGGCAGGATGGGTAAATTAACGCTGCTATTACTGGCTTTGCTGGTCTGGCTACAATATTCGCTGTGGTTCGGAAAGAACGGTCTGCATGACTTCAGCCGAGTCCGTGATGATGTATCCGTACAACAAACAACCAACGCAAAATTAAAAGCGCGCAACGATCAGCTTTTCGCCGAAATTGATGACCTTAATGGCGGCCAGGAAGCGATTGAGGAACGCGCACGTAATGAACTCAGCATGACCCGTCCGGGCGAAACGTTCTATCGTCTGGTTCCGGATGCGTCTAAACGCACGCAGGGCGCGGGGCAAACGCAAACTAATCGATAATCAGTCCCAGGATGACGACATGGCCGTGACTTTTCCGGGCGTATGCGCCGTGGTGCCGGCAGCCGGATTTGGCCGCCGCATGCAAACGGACTGCCCAAAACAATATCTCTCAATCGGTAACAAAACGATTCTTGAACACTCGGTGGATGCGCTGCTGGCTAACGCCCGCGTCCAGCGGGTGATTATCGCCGTCTCTGCCGGAGACGAACGCTTCGCGCAGCTGCCTCTTGCGCAACATCCCCAGATTACCGTCGTTGAAGGCGGCGCTGAGCGCGCGGATTCCGTGCTGGCGGGCCTGCGTGCGATTGATGATGCGCAATGGGTGCTGGTACACGACGCGGCCCGTCCGTGTCTGCATCAGGACGATCTGGCGCGTCTGCTCAGCTTAAGCGAAACCAGCCGGGTCGGCGGTATTCTGGCCGCGCCGGTGCGCGATACCATGAAGCGCGCCGAGCCGGGGAAAGCTGCGATTGCGCACACTGTCGATCGTAACGATCTGTGGCATGCGCTGACGCCGCAGTTTTTCCCGCGCGAACTGTTACTGGATTGCTTGACCCGCGCGCTGAACGAAGGCGCGTCGATTACCGACGAAGCGTCGGCATTAGAATATTGCGGCTTTCATCCCGAGTTGATTGCCGGACGTGCTGATAATATTAAGGTGACCCGCCCGGAAGATCTGGCGCTCGCTGAATTTTACCTCACCCGCTCGGGTAACCCGGAGAATGCATAATGCGAATTGGACACGGTTTTGACGTACACGCCTTTGGCGGCGAAGGCCCGATTATCATTGGCGGCGTGCGCATCCCGTACGAAAAAGGGCTGCTGGCGCACTCCGATGGCGACGTTGCGCTGCACGCGTTGACCGACGCCCTGCTGGGCGCGGCGGCGCTGGGCGATATCGGCAAACTGTTCCCGGACACCGATCCCGCCTTTAAAGGCGCGGACAGCCGCGCCCTGCTGCGCGAAGCGTGGAAACGCGTGCAGGCCAAAGGCTACACGCTTGGCAATGTTGATGTCACGATCATTGCCCAGGCGCCAAAAATGCTGCCGCACATCCCGCAAATGCGCGTGTTTATTGCCGAAGACCTCGACTGCCATATGGATGACGTTAACGTTAAAGCGACCACCACCGAGAAGCTGGGTTTTACCGGGCGCGGTGAAGGCATTGCCTGCGAAGCGGTCGCACTGCTGCAAAAGGCGACGTCATGATTCAGTTTGATGCACTGACCTACCTGCACGGCAAGCCGCAGGGAACGGGGCAGTTAAAAGCTAGCCCGGAAGATTTCCTGGTGGTTGAAGATTTAGGTTTTGAGCCGGACGGTGAAGGCGAGCACATTCTCGTGCGCATCCTGAAAAACGGCTGCAATACCCGCTTTGTTGCCGACGCGCTGGCTAAATTCCTTAAAATACATGCTCGCGAAGTGAGCTTTGCCGGACAGAAAGATAAGCATGCGGTCACCGAGCAGTGGCTGTGCGCGCGCGTGCCGGGCAATACGATGCCGGATTTAAGCCAGTTTCAGCTGGAAGGCTGTCAGGTGCTGGAATACGCGCGTCATAAGCGTAAGCTGCGTTTAGGCGCGCTAAAAGGCAACCAGTTTACGCTGGTGCTGCGTGAGGTGAGCGGCCGTGATGACGTCGAGACACGATTACAGGCGATTGCCGAACGCGGCGTGCCGAACTACTTCGGCGCTCAGCGTTTTGGCATTGGCGGCAGTAACCTGCTGGGCGCACTGCGCTGGGCAGAAAGCGGCGCGCCGGTGCGGGATCGTAATAAACGCAGTTTTTGGTTGTCGGCGGCCCGCAGCGCGTTGTTTAATCAGATAGTGAGCGAACGCCTAAAAAAACCGGACTTTAATCAAGTTGTTGACGGCGATGCGCTACAATTAGCGGGACGCGGCAGCTGGTTTGTTGCCACCGATGAAGAGCAGGCCGTACTGCAGGCTCGCGTCGACGCGCGTGAATTAATGATTACCGCAGCGCTGCCTGGGAGTGGCGACTGGGGAACACAGCGTACCGCCCTGGAATTTGAACAGACCGTGCTGGCTGAAGAGACGGCGCTGCAGTCGCTGCTGCAGCGTGAAAAAGTCGAAGCCGCGCGCCGCGCCATGCTGCTCTATCCGCAGCAGCTGAGCTGGAACTGGTGGGACGACGTCACCGTCGAACTGCGCTTCTGGCTGCCGGCGGGCAGTTTCGCGACCAGCGTGGTAAGGGAACTTATCAATACAACAGGTGATTATGCGAATATTGCTGAGTAACGATGACGGGATCCATGCGCCAGGCATTCAGACGCTGGCCAGAGCCTTGCGGGAATTTGCCGAGGTTCAGGTAGTTGCACCCGATCGTAACCGCAGCGGCGCGTCGAACTCGTTGACGCTGGAATCCTCGCTTCGTACCTTCACTTTCGATAACGGCGACATTGCCGTGCAGATGGGCACGCCAACCGACTGCGTCTATCTGGGCGTCAATGTGCTGATGCGTCCGCGCCCGGATATCGTGGTTTCAGGCATTAATGCCGGCCCCAATCTGGGCGATGACGTGATCTACTCTGGCACGGTTGCCGCCGCCATGGAGGGCCGCCATTTAGGCTTTCCCGCCCTCGCGGTGTCGCTAAACGGTCATCAGCACTATGAGACCGCCGCGGCGGTGACCTGCTCGCTGCTGCGTGCGCTCGCCCGTGAACCGCTGCGCACCGGGCGCATCCTCAACGTCAACGTGCCCGACCTGCCGCTCGACCAAATCAAAGGCATTCGCGTGACCCGCTGCGGCAGCCGCCATCCGGCGGATAAAGTGATTCCACAGCAGGATCCGCGCGGTAATACTCTCTACTGGATTGGGCCGCCGGGCGACAAATGCGACGCCGGGCCGGATACCGATTTTGCCGCGGTGGACGCGGGCTACGTATCGGTGACGCCGCTGCATGTGGATCTCACCGCGCACAGTGCGCATGAGGTGGTCACCGGCTGGTTGGAGCAGGCGAGGGTCGATGCGCAATGGTAGTCAGTAAACGTATCCAGAGTCTGCTCAACCAACTTCGTCAACTGGGCATCCGCGATGAGCGGGTGCTTGATGCGATGGCGCAGGTTCCGCGCGATAAATTTATTGATGAAGCGTTTGAACATAGCGCGTGGGAAAACGTCGCGTTGCCGATAGGCCAGGGCCAGACGATTTCGCAGCCCTATATGGTGGCGCGCATGACCGAGCTGCTGGAGCTGACGCCGGGGTCCCGGGTGCTGGAGATTGGCACCGGGTCGGGCTATCAGACGGCGATTCTGGCGCATCTGGTGCATCATGTCTGCTCCGTTGAGCGGATAAAAAGTCTGCAATGGCACGCCCGGCGTCGCCTGAAGCAGCTTGATTTACATAATGTATCGACCCGCCACGGCGATGGCTGGCAGGGGTGGCAGGCACGCGCCCCGTTTGACGCTATCATCGTTACGGCGGCACCGCTGGAGATTCCGGTTGCGTTAATGTCGCAGCTGGACGAAGGCGGTATCCTTGTTTTACCCGTGGGCGACGATCGCCAGTACCTCAAGCGCGTTCATCGGCGGGGAGACGAATTTATTATTGATACCGTTGAGGCTGTTCGCTTCGTTCCCCTGGTAAAAGGGGAGCTGGCCTGAGTCCCGGATTTTTCTGAGGGTATTCAGCGAAATTCAGCGTATGGTGAACACGTTTTCCAGTGTTCATCGCCTGCGTTGCACGGTATTAAGTCACTGGCAGTTAACCTATTCCTGGGGGATAAATGAGCGCGGGAAGCCCTAAATTTACCGTCAATCGTGTTGTGGCATTATCACTGGTTTCACTTTGGTTGGCCGGTTGTACTTCTTCGAATAATACACCAGCGCCAGTCAGCTCCGTGAACAGCGGAGGCTCCAGCAGCACGAACTCCGGCATGCTGATTACGCCGCCGCCAAAAATGGGCAGCACGGCGCAGTCAACGCCTCAGATTCAACCGGTACAGCCGGTTCAGACCCAGCCGGTGCAGGCGCAGCCGCAAGTCGCGCAGCCTGTTGCTGAACAACCGGTGCAGATGCAGAACGGTCATATCGTCTATAACCGTAAATATGGCGACATTCCTAAAGGCAGCTATACCGGCGGCAGCACCTACACGGTGAAGCATGGCGATACGCTGTTCTACATCGCGTGGGTGACCGGGAATGATTTCCGTGACCTGGCCCAGCGCAACAACGTCGCGGCGCCGTACGCCCTGAATGTCGGCCAGGTTCTGCAGGTGGGGAACGCTTCAGGTCAGCCGATTACCGGCAATAACCCTGTCGCCATGGCCAGCGCACAGGCCAGCAGCGGAAATTCCGGATTAGTCTCAAAACCTGCACAAAATTCAACCGCGGTTGTTGCGTCGACTCCGACAATTACGTATTCTGAGGATTCAGGTGAACAAAGTGCTAACAAAATGTTGCCTAACAACAAGCCTGCGACGACAGTCACAGCGCCTGTAACGGCACCAACTGCGAGCACAACCGTACCGACTGCCAGCAGTACTTCAACCAGTTCGCCGATCTCTTCATGGCGCTGGCCAACTGACGGCAAGGTAATCGAGAACTTTAGCGGCACCGACGGTGGCAACAAAGGTATCGATATTGCAGGCAGTAAAGGACAGGCAATCGTCGCAACCGCCGATGGGCGCGTCGTCTATGCCGGTAACGCACTGCGCGGTTACGGTAATCTTATTATCATCAAACACAACGATGATTACCTGAGTGCCTACGCTCATAACGATACAATGCTGGTCCGGGAACAACAGGACGTCAAGGCGGGGCAGAAAATCGCTACCATGGGTAGCACCGGAACCAGTTCAACACGTTTGCATTTTGAAATTCGTTACAAGGGGAAATCCGTCAACCCGCTGCAGTATTTACCGCAGCGATAAGTCGGCAAAGTACTTCACATGAACGCTTTCAGGTGACGTCGGCGACCGCAGAGGTCGCCTGAAAAGTGACATGATAAGGTGCATTGCCTGGGGATCACGGGTAGGAGCCACCTTAAAATGAGTCAGAATACGCTGAAAGTTCATGATTTAAATGAAGACGCGGAATTTGATGAGAATGGAGTAGAGGCTTTCGATGAGAAGGCCTTAAATGAAGAGGAACCCAGTGACAACGAACTCGCGGAAGAAGAGCTCTTATCGCAAGGTGCCACTCAACGTGTACTCGATGCGACTCAGCTTTACTTAGGCGAGATCGGCTATTCTCCGTTATTGACCGCTGAAGAAGAAGTTTATTTTGCACGTCGTGCCCTGCGTGGCGACGTTGCCTCACGCCGTCGGATGATTGAAAGTAACCTTCGTCTGGTGGTGAAAATTGCCCGCCGTTACGGCAATCGTGGTCTGGCACTGCTGGATCTGATTGAAGAGGGCAACCTGGGGCTGATTCGTGCCGTAGAGAAATTCGACCCGGAGCGTGGGTTCCGTTTTTCAACCTATGCCACCTGGTGGATCCGTCAGACCATTGAACGGGCGATCATGAACCAAACCCGTACCATTCGTCTGCCGATCCATATTGTTAAAGAACTGAACGTCTATCTGCGTACCGCGCGTGAACTGTCCCACAAGCTGGACCATGAACCGAGCGCGGAAGAGATAGCTGAACAGCTGGACAAGCCGGTTGATGACGTAAGCCGTATGCTGCGTCTCAATGAACGCATCACTTCAGTTGATACGCCGTTGGGCGGAGATTCTGAGAAAGCGCTGCTGGATATCCTGGCCGATGAAAATGAAAACGGCCCGGAAGACACCACGCAAGACGATGATATGAAGCAAAGCATCGTGAAATGGCTGTTCGAACTGAACGCCAAACAACGAGAAGTGCTGGCGCGTCGTTTTGGTCTGTTGGGGTATGAAGCAGCTACGCTGGAAGATGTCGGCCGCGAGATTGGCCTGACCCGCGAGCGCGTGCGTCAGATTCAGGTTGAAGGTCTGCGTCGTCTGCGTGAAATTCTGCAGACACAGGGGCTGAATATCGAAGCGCTGTTCCGCGAATAAGCCTGTTTTATTCAAAGAGGTCAGTCGTCAGACTGGCCTTTTTCTTTGCTTTCTTTCCGCGTTATTCCATCATCTTACGAATTAAATGTGTAAATTGCTCCCGTTCCTGCGGCGTCAAACGCTGCAAAAACTCATCATCCACGCGATTTCCCACCGGCTGGCTCGCCGCCAGTAGCGCTTCCCCGTCCGGGGTTAAAAAAACAAAACGCCGACGCTTATCATCCGGGTCATGCTCGCGTTTGACCCACCCACGAGCCTCCATTCGGCTCAGCATTTCAGCGAGCGTCGCCTTGGTGCTAACCGCCACGCTGGTCAACGCCACTTGTTCAATGCCTGGGCATTCGGCGATGGAGCGCATGACCGCATACTGCGGCTTGGTGAGTTCCGGCAACTCGTGCTGCCAGCGTGACGTATGCTGTTGAAAAAGATGGCGGAGCAGGTGAAACGCTTCGTTTTTGATCTCCATGATCGCTCTCCGGCAATGTATCTGCGCTTATGATAGCCGCTCCCGACCCATTGAACAAAAAATGCGAGCTTCGCTGAACAACCTTGCCAGACTCGTCCAACAGGAGTAGCTTAACCACATTGTTCGTACACGAACGAAAATGAGGTGAGAGATGAGACTGATTATTGGCATGACGGGAGCAACCGGCGCGCCGTTGGGGGTTGCGCTGCTGCAAGCGCTGCAAGGCATGCCGGAGGTGGAAACGCACCTGGTGATGTCGAAATGGGCCAAAACCACCATCGAACTGGAAACTCCGTGGAGCGCACGCGATGTTGCCGCCATGGCCGACTTCAGCCACAGCCCGGCCGATCAGGCTGCGACCATCTCTTCCGGCTCTTTTCAGACCGACGGCATGATTGTTATCCCATGCAGTATGAAAACGCTGGCCGGTATTCGCGCTGGTTATGCGGATGGTTTGGTGGGGCGTGCCGCTGACGTGGTGCTGAAAGAGGGGCGCAAGCTGGTGTTGGTACCCCGCGAAATGCCGCTGAGCACTATCCATCTGGAAAACATGCTGGCGCTCTCCCGCATGGGCGTTGCCATGGTGCCGCCCATGCCCGCGTTTTATAACCATCCGGAAACGGTGGACGACATCGTGCAGCACGTGGTGACCCGCGTGCTCGATCAGTTTGGCCTCAAACATGACAAGGCCCGTCGCTGGCAGGGTTTACCGGCGGCGAACCAATATTCACAGGAGAATGCATAATGGCTTTTGATGATTTACGTGGATTCTTGCAGGCGCTGGAAGACCAGGGACAACTACTGAAAATCAGTGAAGAGGTCAATGCCGAGCCCGATCTGGCCGCCGCGGCCAATGCCACAGGCCGCATTGGCGACGGCGCGCCCGCGTTGTGGTTTGATAATATTCGCGGTTTTACCGATGCTCGCGTGGTGATGAACACCATTGGTTCCTGGCAGAACCACGCTATCTCCATGGGCCTGCCAATCAACACGCCGGTGAAAAAACAGATTGATGAGTTTATTCGCCGCTGGGATAAATTCCCGATTGCGCCGGAGCGCCGCGCTAACCCGGCGTGGGCAGAAAACACCGTCGACGGCGAAGACATTAACCTGTTCGATATCCTGCCTTTGTTCCGCCTGAACGACGGCGACGGCGGTTTTTATCTCGATAAAGCGTGCGTCGTCTCACGCGACCCGCTGGATCCGAATAACTTCGGTAAACAGAACGTCGGCATTTACCGTATGGAAGTGAAGGGTAAGCGTAAGCTTGGCCTGCAGCCGGTACCGATGCACGACATCGCGCTACATCTGCATAAAGCGGAAGAGCGTGGCGAAGATCTGCCGATTGCGATTACCCTGGGCAACGACCCGATTATTACCCTGATGGGCGCTACGCCGCTGAAGTACGATCAGTCGGAATATGAAATGGCCGGCGCGCTGCGTGAAAGCCCGTATCCGATTGCCACCGCGCCGCTGACCGGTTTCGACGTGCCGTGGGGCTCTGAAGTGATCCTCGAAGGGGTGATTGAAGGCCGTAAGCGTGAAATCGAAGGTCCGTTCGGCGAGTTCACCGGACACTACTCGGGCGGTCGTAACATGACCGTGGTGCGCATCGATAAGGTTTCGTATCGCACAAAACCGATTTTTGAATCTCTTTACCTCGGCATGCCGTGGACCGAAATTGACTACCTGATGGGCCCGGCAACCTGTGTACCCCTGTACCAGCAACTGAAGGCGGAGTTCCCGGAAGTGCAGGCGGTGAACGCCATGTACACCCACGGTCTGCTGGCGATTATCTCCACCAAAAAACGCTACGGCGGTTTTGCCCGCGCGGTGGGGCTGCGTGCAATGACCACGCCGCACGGTCTGGGCTACGTGAAGATGGTCATTATGGTTGATGAAGATGTCGATCCGTTCAACCTGCCGCAGGTGATGTGGGCGCTATCGTCAAAAGTTAACCCGGCGGGCGACCTGGTGCAGTTGCCGAATATGTCGGTACTGGAACTGGATCCGGGCTCAAGCCCGGCGGGCATCACCGACAAACTGATTATCGACGCCACCACTCCGGTTGCGCCGGACAACCGCGGTCATTATAGCCAGCCCGTACAAGACCTGCCGGAAACCAAGGCCTGGGCTGAAAAACTGACCGCTATGCTGGCTAACCGTAAGTAAGGAGGAAAAGATGATTTGTCCACGTTGCGCCGATGAGCATATTGAAGTGATGGCGAAATCGCCGGTGAAAGGTGTCTGGACCGTATACCAGTGCCAGCACTGCCTGTACACCTGGCGTGATACTGAGCCGCTACGCCGCACCAGCCGCGAGCATTATCCGGAAGCGTTCCGCATGACGCAAAAGGATATCGACGACGCGCCGATGGTGCCGAGCATTCCGCCGCTGCTGGCGGAAGATAAGCGCTGATCTTGCTGCTTTAATGTGTAGCCCGGTTAATCCGGGCTTTTTTATTTTGCGAGCAGGCTCGTAGCAACGGACGGCGTTTATTTGCTAAGCGGCAGGCAGGAATAGAATAGCGGCGGGTGCTTGAGGCTTTCTGGGCTTTGAGCATTTTCAGGGTTCCAGAAAGGTGAAAGCCCCAGGCGATATTTCTATCAACCTGAGGCTAGCATCGAACCCGAACAGTTCAGATGGTAGTCTCTTCTTTGCAGGGAGGCAAGATATGCTGACGAAGTACGCCCTGGTGGCGATCATCGTGCTGTGTGCCACAGCACTGGGGTTCACGTTACTGGTGCGCGATTCGCTGTGTGAATTGAGTATCCATGAACGTGGTATGGAGTTTAAAGCTATTCTCGCTTACGAACCGAAGAAGTAGTGACGACGCGGGGGAAACCCCGCGTATTGGCTGTCCGGATTTGTCCTCCAGCACCCATTTTTCACCTGCCGGGCTACCTGTGTAGCCCGGCGTCGCGACGCCAGGAACGGTTTACACCATGCCTTTCAGACGATAAATCCACTCCAGCGCCTGACGTGGCGTTAATGCGTCCGGATCCAGACCTTCCAGAGCCTCAACCGCCGGTGACACCTCTTCGGGTACAGACAGCAACGACATTTGCGTGCCGTCTATCTGCGTGGCCGCCGCATTCGGCGAAAGGCTCTCCAGCTCGCGCAGCTTCTGGCGCGCGCGCTTAATCACTTCTTTCGGCACGCCCGCCAGCTGTGCCACCGCCAGGCCGTAGCTCTTGCTCGCCGCGCCATCCTGCACGCTGTGCATAAAGGCGATAGTCTCGCCGTGCTCCAGCGCGTCCAGATGCACGTTGGCGACGCCTTCCATTTTCTCCGGCAACTGGGTCAGCTCGAAGTAGTGGGTGGCGAATAGGGTTAACGCTTTGATCTTGTTAGCCAGATTTTCCGCGCAGGCCCACGCCAGCGACAGACCGTCGTAGGTGGAGGTGCCGCGACCGATTTCATCCATCAGCACCAGGCTGTGTTCGGTGGCGTTGTGCAGAATGTTGGCCGTTTCGGTCATCTCTACCATAAAGGTGGAGCGGCCGGAGGCCAGATCGTCCGCCGCACCGACGCGGGTGAAGATACGGTCGATAGGGCCAATCTCGACGCTTTGCGCCGGAACGTAGCTGCCAATGTAGGCCAGCAGCGTAATCAATGCCGTCTGACGCATATAGGTACTTTTACCGCCCATGTTCGGGCCGGTAATGATTAACATCCGGCGCTGCGGCGACAGGCTCAGCGGGTTGGCGATAAACGGTTCGTTGAGTACCTGTTCCACCACCGGATGGCGGCCTTCGGTAATCCGAATGCCGGGCTTATCGGTAAAGGTCGGGCAGGTGTAGTTCAGCGTATAGGCGCGTTCCGCCAGGTTAACCAGCACATCCAGCTCAGCCAATGCGCTGGCGCTTTGCTGAAGGTCGGCCAGGTGCGGCAGCAGCAGTTCAAACAACTCGTCGTACAGCTGTTTTTCCAGCGCCAGGGTCTTGCCTTTCGAGGTCAGAACTTTGTCCTCGTACTCTTTCAGCTCGGGGATGATATAGCGCTCGGCGTTTTTCAGCGTCTGACGGCGCACGTAGTTAATCGGCGCCAGATGGCTTTGCCCACGGCTGATTTGGATGTAATAACCGTGAACCGCGTTATAGCCGACTTTCAGGGTATCCAGCCCGGTACGCTCGCGTTCGCGGATCTCCAGGCGGTCGAGGTAATCGGTCGCGCCATCGGCCAGCGCGCGCCATTCGTCCAGCTCTTCGTTATAACCCGGGGCGATTACGCCGCCGTCACGAACCAGCACCGGCGGCGCATCGATGATGGCACGCTCCAGCAGCTCGCGCAGTTCGGTAAATTCACCCATTTTCTCGCGCAGCATCTGTACCGGTGCGCTGTCGACGCTTGCCAACTGAGCACGCAGTTCCGGCAACTGCTGGAAAGCATGGCGCATGCGGGCAAGGTCACGCGGACGGGCGGTACGCAGCGCCAGACGTGCGAGAATACGTTCCAGATCGCCGACCTGGCGCAGCACCGGCTGCAGTTCGGCGGTGGTATCCTGCAACGCGCCAATGGTCTGCTGGCGTTCGGTGAGAATTTTTGTGTCGCGCACCGGCATATGCAGCCAGCGTTTGAGCATGCGGCTGCCCATCGGCGTGACCGTGCAGTCCAGCACCGACGCGAGGGTATTTTCAAAGCCGCCGGCGAGGTTCTGGGTGATCTCCAGATTGCGCCGAGTCGCAGCGTCCATGATGATGCTGTCCTGCTGACGATCCATGGTGATGGAGCGAATATGCGGCAGCGAGGTGCGCTGGGTGTCTTTGACATACTGCAGCAGGCAGCCTGCGGCGCACAGGCCGCGCGGCGCACCTTCAACGCCGAAGCCGACGAGATCGCGTGTGCCGAACTGCAAATTCAGCTGCTGGCGCGCGGTATCAATTTCAAACTCCCAGAGCGGGCGACGACGCAGCCCGCGGCGGCCCTCAATGAGCGACATCTCGGCAAAATCTTCGGCGTACAGCAGCTCGGCCGGGTTGGTACGCTGCAGCTCCGCCGCCATGGTTTCGCGGTCGGTCGGTTCGCTCAAGCGGAAGCGACCGGAGCTGATATCCAGCGTTGCATAGCCGTAGCCTTTGCTGTCCTGCCAGATGGCCGCCAGCAGGTTGTCCTGACGTTCCTGTAACAGGGCTTCATCGCTGATGGTACCCGGCGTGACGATGCGTACCACTTTACGCTCAACCGGGCCTTTGCTGGTGGCCGGGTCGCCAATCTGTTCGCAGATGGCGACCGATTCGCCCTGATTAACCAGCTTGGCGAGATAGTTTTCCACCGCGTGATGCGGGATACCCGCCATCGGAATCGGTTCGCCGGCAGAAGCGCCGCGTTTGGTTAACGAGATGTCCAGCAGTTGCGACGCGCGCTTCGCATCGTCGTAGAACATTTCGTAGAAGTCGCCCATGCGATAGAACAGCAGAATTTCCGGATGCTGTGCTTTTAGCTTCAGGTACTGCTGCATCATGGGGGTGTGAGCGTCGAGATTGTCGATTTTACTCATGGGGTGTAATCCAGGTCCCTGGTTAAAAGTGGAAAGCGAACTTTTTCATTTTCGTTTTTGTCGCAGTGGGTGGCTATGATAACGGAGATAGGTATTTCAGGGAAAGCGGTGAAGACGAAAGTGGGAGAGTTGTTCCACCAGGATGTTCGAGATTCGGCGGCAGGCTGAACCGGGCAATTCAGCCTGCCGCCGGAGCGGTGTTAACCGAACCTTGGCAGCAGGTTAAAGGTGCTGCCGAACCAGCACAGAATGACCATCACGCCAAACAGAATCACCACCGCGGGAATCGCTTTGCCGCCCCAGACGGTGAACATTTTGTCCGGGAAGCGCTCGCGCGATTTTAGCGCCAGGAATGCCGGTACGATGACAGCCCAGATGGTTGCGCAGAGCCCCGCGCCGCCGATGGCGTAGATAAACCCGTTAGGGAAAATCAGGTACAGGGCAGCGGGCGGTAAAAAGGTGAGTAGCAGCGTCTTAAATCGCCCGGACGGCGAATTATCCATTTTGAACAAATCCGCCAGATAGTCGAATAGCCCCAGCGTCACGCCAAAGAAAGAGCTCGCAACCGCCAGGTTGGAGAAGATCAGCAGGAAAAATTCAATAATGCCGTGCTGATTGGTACCTAAAAATGACTTCACCAGCGAGTCGACGTTGCCGCCTGAGGCGATGATCTCTTTAAAGTTGCTGCGATGGATATTGCCCATCGTGCAGTACAGCCAGAACAGATAAATGACCAGGGCCAGCAGCGAACCAAAGACGATGCTTTTAATCAACTTATCTTTGCGTTTGCCGTAGCAGATAATCAGGCTGGGAATATTGCCATGGAAACCGAACGAGGCCAGGCAAACCGGCACGGCCATCAGAATATAGGGGAGGTAGGTTTTATTGGCTTCCGGTGCGGCGAGATCGCGCAGGATCGTGTAGTCAACCTGGAAGAAAAACGATCCAAATACCACGATAAAGGCGATGATCTTGATACCAAGAAATAAAGAGGTAATACGGCTGGCAGCCAGCGAACTGACCCACAGAATACACGCGACAAACACCGCGCTGCCGATACCGACGATTCGCGGATTAACGTGCGTTCCGGAATTGATCGCGATAGTTTCGCTGATAATGGCGCCGTTTGCCGAAATATAGGCATAGGTGAGAATATACAGTACGAATGCGACGGTGATTCCGCTTATTATATTCCACTTCGCGCCAATTAAATCTTTGGTAATGGTATTAAAACTGGAACCCACCGGATAGTTCAGATTGGCTTCCAGTAATAATAGCCCGGAGTGCAGCATGGAAAACCAGGCAATAATAAGAATAAAAGCGCCCCAAAAAAACCAAGCACCGGCAAGGTCAACCGGTAAAGCAAACATCCCGCCACCGATCACGGTGCCGGCAATCACCATAATTCCCCAAAATGAGGAATGTTTTGTATTTGAATCTTCTTCCATGGCTTTCCCTTATTGATAACGGCGAATGCGTTGTTGTTGTCAGGAATATCGTAATGCCAGGCATGAATAAGCCAGTGGCTATATCCGGGATATAACCACTGGCGCTTAGGTTAATTACACTTCAGTCAGTTTGGCGGTAAAGTGGCGCAGCACTTTAGGCTCGTAGGTAAAGGTTAATCCTTTAATATTGTGGGCATTCTCTTTGACATGTTCGAAGGCCTCAATAATAAAGTCCATATGCGTTTGGGTGTAGGTCGCGCGCGGAATGGTTAAGCGCAGCAACTCTGCCGGACACGGCAGCTGCTTGCCAGTTTTCGGGTCGCGGCCCAGCAGGAATGAACCAATCTCTACCGCGCGGATCCCCGCGACTTTATACAGCTCGCAGGCCAGCGCCTGAGCCGGGAACTGGTCAGCCGGAATATGCGGCAGCAGCTTACCGGCATCGACAAACGCTGCGTGTCCGCCAGCCTGCTGACAGGTCACGCCAATGGCTTCCAGCCCGTCGACCAGATACTGAATCTGGGTGATGCGGTAGGCTAACCAGTCCTGATTCATCCCGTCGTACAGGCCCACGGCCAGACGCTCCATCGCGCCGCCTTCCAGCCCGCCATAGGTTGGGAAGCCTTCCTGCACGACGCAGAGGGTACGGCATTCGGTGTACACGTCGAAGAAGCTGTCGTCTTTGATGCACAGCAGGCCGCCCATGGGCACCATGGCATCTTTTTTCGCCGACATGGCGAGCATATCCGCGTACTTATAGGTTTCGCGGGTAATTTCTTCGATACTCCAGTCCTGATAGCCCGGTTCGCGTTGCTGAATAAAGTAAGCGTTTTCCGCAAAGCGCGCCGAATCCATCACCACCGGAATATCGTATTTCTTCGCAATCGCGTACATCGCCTTCAGGTTCGCCAGCGACACCGGTTGGCCGCCCGCCGAGTTACAGGTAATGGTTGCGACAATATACGGCACGTTATTCGGACCAACGGTTTCAATGCCGTGCTCTAAACCCTGCAGGTCGAAATCACCTTTAAAGTCGTTACGCGCGGCGGTGTCGAACGCCTCTTTAATATAAACGTTACGCACGGTACAGCCGTTAATCTGGCTATGACCCTGGGTGGTGTCGAAGAAATAGTTGGAGAACGCCACCATTTTGCTGCGGTCGAGGCCTTTTTCCTGCTCACGTTTTTTGATCAGCACCGGAATATAAATTTGCTCGGCGCCGCGCCCCTGGTGCGTCGGAATAGTGTGCTGATAGCCAAAAATATCTTTTACAGCATTGCACAGCGCATAGTAGCTACGGCTGCCGCTATAGGCTTCATCGCCACGCAGCATCGCCGCCTGCATATTTTGCGTGACCGCGCCGGTGCCGCTGTCGGTGAGCAGGTCAATAAACACGTCTTCGCTGTCGAGCAGGAAGGGGTTCATCCCGGCCTGAATAATGGCGTTTTCGCGGTGCTCGCGGGTGGTGCGTTTTACTGGCTCAATGACGCGAATACGGAACGGTTCTGGCAGATGTTTAAAGTTATTCATGGTGTCATCCTTAAATCTTTATTTTTAGCGCGCGGCTCCCCGCTGGTTATTCATGAAATATGAAAAAACCACTTTTTGGCGCAATACGAATACCATCTCTGCTCTCGGTATATTACGGCATCAATCTACACGGCTTGTTAAAAAGGCGTGCAGCGTCGCTGTAATAAAACAGAAAGGCATAGATTTTTATTGGATATCAGAAATAGCGGTTACACCACTATTTACAATGATACAGGCGTGGAGTCGTTCGAGGAGTTAAGGACGGTGATTGACGATGACGTTGTCAATATTAAACCACTTCGAAATTTTATACGTTCTATTCAGGATGTTCATAATGTATGTTCTCCATCAGACACGCCCATACATTATGATAATTTATTTTTTTGTCTATTAACTGTGCATTCAATTGTGAATCTGGTCACGATTGATTATATCTACGCGCTAAAGCAGGGTTATGTTTCCTGAGCTTAATAAATGACAGAATAATCACCTACGCAATTATCCTGTCGCAAGGCCCCATCGCTAGGGGGCCAGATAGACCTGCGGTACCGCCGCGTCAGGGTGTTGGTTCATGCTGATATCGGCACCGTACCAGCGGTGAATCACTGACTGCTGAATCACCTCCTGTGGCGTGCCCTGGGCGACCAGCTTGCCCTGATGCAACAACAGAATAGTGTCGGCCCACAGGGCGGCGAGGTTGAGATCGTGCAGCACAATGCACACGTGCAGCTCGCCGCGGCGGGTCAGCTTCTTCAGCAGTCGCAGCAGGTGCTGCTGATAGAACAGGTCCAGCGCCGAGGTCGGTTCGTCGAGAAACAGCCAGCCCTGCGGACCATCGTCGCGCCACAGTTGCGCCAGACTGCGCGCCAGCTGCACGCGCTGCTGTTCGCCGCCGGAGAGCGCCGGATAGAGACGGCCCGCCAGGTGGGTACAGCCGGTTTCGGCCATCACCCGCTGGATAAGCGTTGGGTCCACTTCCGCTCCCCACGGCGCGCGCCCCATGGCGATCACCGTTTCCACCGGCCAACTGGCGTTCAGCTGCGTGCGTTGCAGCATCACCGCCCGACGGCGGGAGAGGGCGGTGGCGGACCACTCGGCAAGCGGTTTGCCTTCAATGTGCAGCTCGCCACTGTCGGCGTTGAGAAAGCCGGTAAGCAGCCGCAGCAGGGTCGATTTTCCCGCGCCGTTGGGGCCAATCAGCGCGGTGACTTCGCCGCGCCGCAGCTCCAGCGACACGCCATCAATCACCTGACGTTTGCCCAGACGCAGCGACAGCGCGCGGGCAGAATAGTGTTTATCCATGGGGAGATCTCTCCTGACGAAAAATAAGCCACAGGAACCACGGCGCGCCGAGCAGGCTGGTCAGCAGTCCGACGGGCATTTCGGCCGGCGCGGCAACCGTGCGGGCGAGCGTGTCGGCAATCAACAGCAGAATGGCACCCGCGAGCAACGAGCCGGGGATCAGCCCGCGGTGATCCGGCCCCAGCCACATGCGCATCAGATGCGGGACGACCAGACCGATAAAGCCGATCACCCCGCTTATCGCCACCGATGCCGCCACCAGCACCGCGCTACACAGCAGCAGCACGCGCTGCAGCACCCGGACGTTAACGCCGAGATAGTGTGCTTCTTCATCGCCCAGTTGAAGCAGATTGAGGCGTGCGGCCATCCACCACACCACCAGCGATGATGGGATAATCAGCGTGGCGGAGACCAGCAGCGTCGGCCACTCTGCCTGCCCCAGGCTGCCCATCCCCCACAGCGACAGCTGGCGTAGCTGCGCATCGTTGCTGATCCACGACAGCATCCCCACCAGCGCGCCGCACAGGGCGTTAATCGCAATACCGACCAGCAGCAGGCGCGAGAGCGAACCGTCCCCAGCCTTACTGAGCACAAAAATTACCGCCATCACCGCCAGGCTGCCGATAAACGCCGCCAGCATCGGCGCGTACAGCGCCACCAGCACCGGTGCGGAAATCGGCAGTACCAGCCAGAATGCCACCGCCAGCGCCGCGCCGCTGCTGATACCGAGCAGCCCAGGGTCGGCCAGCGGATTGCGGAACAGCCCCTGCATTACGCAGCCGGAGAGCGCCAGCGCGCTACCCACCAGCAGCGCCAGCAGCACGCGCGGTAAGCGGATAGTGAGCCAGATATGGCGCAGTACCTCATCACCCGACGGCCAGATACTCGCCAGCGGCAGGCGCATCGCGCCGAGCGTGGTGGCAAACAGCGTCAGGGCCACGAGCAGCAGCACCATCAGCCACAGCGGGCGTGAGGCGGTCGCGTTCATCAGTGCGTCTGCTCCGCTTTCTGACGCAGCGCCATCAGCGCCTGCGGCGTGCGCGGGCCAAAGCCGAGCAGCGCCATATCGTCAATCACCAACACCTGCTTATTGCGCCCGGCGGGCGTTTGCGCCAGACCTGGCAGCTTCCACAGCGAGGCTTCACCGCCCATGCCTTTCAGGCCGTCGGCGGAGATCACCACCAGATCCGGCTCACTGGCAATAACCCCTTCCTGCGACATGGTGCGATAGTGGTCAAAGCCCTGCATCGCGTTTTGCAAACCGGCGAGCCTAATCGCGCCGTCCGCCGCCGTCTGCTGCCCGGCCACCAGCGCCCCGGAGCCGCCGTGGCTGAGGATAAACAGCACGCGCTTGTTCAGCGGGCGCGCCGGGATTTTCGCCATATCGTCATGCAGCGTTTTACGCAGCGCCTCGCCCTGTGTCTGCTTGCCCAGCGCGTCGGCAATCACCCGGACTTTGTTGTCCATCGCCGCCGCATCGTAGCCCCCCGGCACATTGACCACCTTCACCTTGCTGCCTTCCACCTTTTGCAGCACCAGCGACGGCTGCGCCTGGCTGCTGGCCAGCACCAGCGTCGGGCGCAGGGAGAGAATACCTTCCGCATTGAGCTGGCGCAGATAGCCGACGTCCGGCAGCGATTGTGACGCCGCCGGCCAGGTGCTGGTGCTGTCGCGCGCCACCAGCTGCGACTGGGCATCCAGCGCATAGACGATTTCCGTCACGTCGCCGCCGAGGGTAATAATGCGCTCGGCGGCGTTAGCCAACAGCGGCAGCGCCGCCAGCAGAATCAGCAGCCGTTTCATACGGTCTGGCCTTCCGCCGTCAGGCTGTCGACCTGAGTGCGCCACTGTTGCTGCTCCGGATGGCCTTCGCTGCGCTGCCCGTACAACTGGGCAATCTGGGTGCCGTCTTTGGCAAATAGCTCTACGCTGGTGACGTGACCGTCAACGGTCGGTTTACGCGTCACCCACACTTCGTCGATGGTCTCTTCGCGCAGGTGCAGGGTGAAGGCGCTGTTGAAAATATTGATCCAGCCGCGCATCGGCGTCAGCTTCTCCAGCACGCCGGTGAAGATTTGCACGCAGCCGCGGTTGCCAACGAAAATCATAAATTCATTGCCGTCCCGCTGCAGGGTCTCCAGCAGGCGAGGCAGGGCATCTGTATTGATGCGACAAGCCAGGTCGTCGTTGACCAGGCGGAAAGCCTGCTGGCGCGAGAGGTTGTATTTGCGCAGCAGCGCGAAGAACTGGTGGACGTCGGTCATTGCGCGCCACTCTTTTTCCAGCGCCGCGCCGTCGGCCGTGTCGGCATAGCGCGCGTTTTCCACCGGACGAAGCGCCAGCGGCGCTGGCATTGATTGGGTCTGTTCGGCAATCAGCGCCTGCCAGGCCGCGCTGTCCGTGTTGTCAGTGGTATAGACCTTCAGCACCGCGTCGCCGTGCGGGTCAAAGAACTGAATGCTCTCGCGCCCTCCATCGTTAACGTGAAACGCGCTGGCCCACTGGCTCAGGAACAGGCGCAGGTCGAGAGCACGCGGGTTGAGTATCAGGCCCACGTGGCCGTCGAGGTGCTGGTGGGTGAACGCGCCAACCTGCTCATGCACCGCGTACTCATTGCGGCAGATGCATTTGGTTTCGCCGACCTTTTCCAGCGAAGCGAGGATCGCGCGCGCATTATCCTGCAGGCGCACGGCGTCGTGGCCAACGCCGGCTGCGGTCAGTTCCGCTTCGCTCACCCCCATTACGGCGGCGATATCGCGAGCGTATTTGGCGGCGCCGCTGGCTTTGACGTCCTGATAGCGCTGCCACAGTTCAGTTGATGCGTTTTGCATAACTCTCTTCCTTATCATTACCCCGGCCAGCGGCCGGAGGCAGGTTTTGTTGATGTTGTTATCAGAAATCGACGTTGACGCCCAGCTGCCAGGTACGGCCCGGCATCACCGCCAGCGACTTATCGTTGGCATCCTGATTGGTGGACGTTTCAATGTTGCGGCTGCTCAGGTAGTCCCAGTATTTACGGTCGGTCAGGTTATACACGCCGCCGTTGATACGGACGTTCTTCGCGACGCGCCAGTAGGCCGTCCAGTCGAGCATGCCGTAGCCCGGTACGCGCATGTATTCGCTGGTGGAATCGGTAATCGCGCTGCCGGTGTTGGTGTAGCTCTCACGGTTGGTGGCAGTGGCGCGTTTGCCTTTTACGAAGGTGGCGGTCAGCGCGGTACCGTACACTTTCGACGGATCGTCCCACGCCACGCCGACGATCGCTTTCATCGGCGCTACGCTATCGAGGTCGACGTATTTGTCGCCGTAGTAGCTGGATTTTGACTTCCCTTCGCTGTAGCCGTAGGCCAGCGTTGCGCTCAGGCCGTCAACCTGCTCAAACCAGGTGCCAAAGTTGAACTTCGCGCTGATCTCACCGCCGTAGATATAGGCTTTATCACGGTTTTCCGCCTGATAAATGGTGTAGATGTTCGACGGTACGTTGGCGAACTGGGTTGGGTTGTTGGAACGGGTGTAGCGGGTATAGGCGATAAAGTCTTTATAGTTGTTGTAGAACAACGCGGTACGCATGGTGATCCCTTCGGTCACTTCGCCCTTCATGCCCCACTCGACGTTGTCGCTGGTTTCGGTTTTCAGATCGGTATTGCCGATCAGCGCGTACTGGCCGCGGCCCGCGTAGCTGGATCCGAGGTTCCATGAACCGTACAGCTGGCTGGTGTTCGGGAACTCCGCGCCGCGTTTGTACTGCAGGTAGGTCATCATGCGCGGCGTAATGTCGTACTGGAAGGTCAGCGACGGCAGCGCCTGGGTGTCCGAGTTTTTCCCGTACAGGGTCGACACCGAGGATTCGGTCAGTACCGTGCTGTTGGTGGTCAGGCTGGAAAGATTCTCCGGCTTCGTAGACTGATGCACCACGCGAACGCCCGGGATCACCGCAAAGTTATGCCCGTCGAGATCGAAGTTGATCTGATCCTGCAGGAAGCCGCCGATCGTGTACTCGCGGCTGTCCGCTTCCGGCTGCATGATCTCGCTGTAAACGCTTGGGATAGGTGACTGGCTGAACGGACGCTGGGTTTTGGTGGTGCTGGCGTTAAAGCCCGCGCTCAGGTCATGGCGGCCGAGGGTTTTGGCCAGCGCGGTCTGCATACCCCAGGTGTCGGTGTCATAGTTGGAGTACACCGTTTGCATCTTGCTGGTGAAGCTGTCCGGCATATAGGTCCGGTCGTGCGCTTCGGTATGCTGGTAGTAAACCCTGGTCGATGCGCTGTCGATGAAGTCATTCATCGGCGTCCAGTCATCTTTGAGGCTCAGACCCCAGCGGCGAGTCTGGCTGGTCTGCTGCGCGTCGCCGATGGTTTTGCTACCGCTGTCGTTCCACACATCGTAGTGGGTGTGGTTGGTTTTATGGTAGTAGTCGAGGGTGCTGGTCAGTTTGTGCTGATCGTTAGGTTGCCAGATCCCAGAGGCCATAAACGCGTCGGAGTGCCAGTTCGCCGGGAACGCGTCCACGCTCGAACTGTTGGTGGTAGTCTCCTGGCCATCGCGGCGGCTGTAGACAAAAATGCCGCGCAGCGTTTCGTTGCCGCCCGCTGCCGTCAGACCATTGTGCCAGCTGCGGTCAGACGAGTCATACTCGCTGCGGTAGCTAAAGGCACTGGTTTTGCCCGGATGCAGATAGTCGTCCGCCGATTTCGGCTGGAAGGAAACGTTGCCGCCGATGGAGGTATTGGCGGTCTCGGTGTCGGTCGCCCCAGATTGAATATCCACGCTGCCGTACATGTACGGGTCGATATAGTCGCGTCCGATGCCGAAGGTGTTAAGCCCGGCGCGGCTGACGTAGCTGCGGCCGGTGGCGTTCGGCTGCGCAATGCCGTCGACGTCGATGCCGACGCGGTTGCTCTCAAGGCCACGAATGTTGTAGCCGGTGTAGCCGCCGCGGTCGAAGCCGCTTTTGCCGTTGCCGGATCCACCGTTGGCGCCGGTCGCACCGATCAGCGGTTCATAACGCATAATGGAACCAAAATCGTTGGCCCCTTTGTCCTGAAGCTCCTGCGCGCTTATCGCGTGCTGACTGCCCGGTTTAAGTACCGGTGCGGGGGCGGTGACGGTCATCTGTTCCGCGCTGTCGACGGCGGTTTTGTCCTGTGTTTCAGCCGCGCCCGCGGAAGTCTGATAGATTGCTGCGAGCAAAGAGGTCACCAGTAGGCTTTTCTTGCACCACGCCTCTGATTGAATGGATTTGTACATAGTTGCCATGCCTTCATCGTTATTAGTATTGGCTCACGCGTAACTTCCAGAATCTGCTTTTCCTTAAGCATCTTGACGCCCTCCAATTTTATGCAATGCGAATGTTAATGATAGGTATTATCATTTGCAATAATATTTGCAAATAAATCTGCTTGTATGCAACAATTTGATTACAATTTTGTTTTTGACTCTCCCGAGATAGCGATGACCGAGAAAGCGGCAGTTACCATCACCTACTGTTCCCAATGCAACTGGATGCTGCGCGCCAGCTGGATGGCGCAGGAACTGTTACACACCTTCAGTACCGATATTGCCTGCGTAACGCTGATACCGGGTACCGGCGGGATTTTTACCATTACCGTCGGGGATGTACTGGTGTGGGAGCGTAAGCGTGACGACGGCTTCCCGGACGCCGCAGAGCTCAAGCGTCGGGTGCGCGACGTTTGCTTCCCGGAAAAACCGCTGGGCCATGTGGATAAGCACGAAGGATAAAGCGGCTGCGAACGCGCCATTAAACGTGTATTATTAATGCATCTTTATTGGTGAGGGACCGGGTATGGCAGGCAAACGCATCGATCGTGAAAAACGGACAATCAGCAGCATGATTGCGCTCTATCAGCGCCGTTGTCCGCAGGCGTTGCACGATGCTGAGCATTACCAGGCACTGAACCATTATGCCGATAAGCGGCTGGATAAATGCGTGTTTGGCGAACAAAAGCCGGCCTGCAAGCAGTGCCCGGTGCACTGCTACCAACCCGCAAAGCGTGAAGAGATGAAACAGATTATGCGCTGGGCAGGACCGCGGATGCTCTGGCGTCACCCGCTGCTCACGATCCTCCATTTGATTGATGACCGCCGTCCGGTTCCCGAGCTGCCGGAGAAATATCGGCGCAAAAAATAGCCTTACAGGGTGCGGCAGTGACGACGATACTCCGACGGCGAGCGGGCAGTATGCTTGCGGAAGATGCGGCAAAAGTAGTTGCTGTCCTCAAAGCCACAGTGGTGGGCAATCTCTTTAATTTTCAGCTCATAGCCGCGCAGTAATTTCTTTGCCAACTCCAGGCGCACGGCGGTGAGGTATTCGTTAAAGCCGACGGTGCTGGACTTCTGAAACAGGTGCGACAGATAGTTCGGGGTGATGTGAAACTTCTTCGCCACCGTCTCTCGGCTGAGCGCCTCGGCGGCGTGTTCGTCGATATATTCCTGAATCGCCAGAAACAATTCTCTGCTTTTGCTGACCGTATCCGCCAGATGGGTCAGTTGATCGATACAGTGGCTGAGCAGGCCGCTGAGGACTATCTGCGTGGTGGGCATCACCGGGCGAATCGCCAGCTCATTCATTGCCAGCAAGAGATACGATCCCACCCGCGGGCCGAGTCGCGCCACGTGCTGCTTGCGGATCTCAACGAATTTTTTACCGTCGAAGCGTTGAAGGCTGAAGCCCAATTTTTGTTTGCTGAACAGAATGCTCAGCGACGTCGCCGGGCCGTGCCACTGCGGGGCATTCCAGCGCCCGCCGGGAATATACAGCGCCTGTAGCGGCCCAAGCGGTGCTTCCAGGCAGCCATCCGCCAGCTCGCCTTCCAGCACAATCTCAAGGCGGGGAAATGATACGCTCATCGCCAGCTCCGGCGCGGGTTGGGAGATTTGCGGAAAACGCACCACGAGCTCGTTCTGCCGGGTAAGCAGCTGTTTCAGCACGGGGACGAGGGTTGGTTCTGACATGCTCATGTCCTGTTGTTATTCTGGATTTTGAGTCTCATCACACTTTATTTTGCTGTACACAAAAATCCAGCGTTGTGTAGCTATCTCATACAGAATGGCGGCCACGCCTGCAGTAACTTTTCATACATGTTGTGAAATGGTTAACAAAAGAGAGGCGATATGGACAAGCAAGCGGCATTCTGGCTGGATGCATTGGGCGCCAACGGCGAACTGTCAGCCACGATGAAACATGAGCTGGATACCCAGGGCTATACGATCGTTCACGGCGTAGCGGATGCCGACTGGCTGGCCGCGATGCGCGAGCGAATTGATTGTTTGGTGGAACGCGAAGGTGAGAATCTGGCGGTGGAACATCACCAGGAAGAGACGGCGACGCGTGTTGCCAATCTGGTGAACAAGGGCGTGGTGTGGGAGAAAGTGTGGGCGCATCCGCTGGTTCTGTCAGCGTGCCGCTATATCTTTGGGGGCGCGTTTAAAGTTTCCAGCCTCAACGCCCGTGAGGCGCTGTACAACGGCGGACACCAACCGCTGCACGCCGACTGGAAAAAGCCGCGTCCGGACTTCCCGAAAGTGCATCTGGTGAACACGATCTGGGCAATTGACGATCTCTCCGCCGCGAACGGCGCACCGCGTATTATCCCCGCCACGCACCTGCGCCCTGAGCTGCCGGAGGAGGTGCTGGACGATGTGGAAGCGCCGCATCCGGATGAAGTGATTTTTGCAGCCCCGGCGGGTAGCGTGATGATTTACAACGCCCATGCCTGGCACGGCGGCACGACTAACCGCGAAGGTTCGCGTCGTCGCGTGCTACACGGCTTGTACATCGACCGGGCAGACGCCGCGCAGCAGGATCAGCGCCGTTGGCTCACCCCGGAAACCGCCAGCCGCTTGACGCCCGCGCAGAAGTGGCTGCTGGATGTGGAGTAGCGTTTCGAGTAGTTCCGTCATCCTTTGTGGGGCTGTCTCTTATACACAAATTCAAGAGACAAGACCTGATATCTGTTAGTAAGGTGCAAGGTTCCGTTCACTTTACGTTGGGTGGAATATGACGTTCTATCACCGGTGAACGGGTCAAGGGGGGCGGCCGCGCCCCCCTTGACAATCCCCGCGGCCCCGCGGGGAAATCGGTGCTTCGCACTACGCTCACCTACGAACTCCAGCCTACGGCACGGCGAAACTCGACGTCCTGTCTCGGTTCGCCTCAGTCCGCCATCCATGGCGTCCTGACCTTGTCTTCCATTCTCCGGTTCGCCGATTTCCAGCGGGGACTCATCGGTTTCAGTGGCTCTGGTTTTTGCTGTTAACTAAAAGACCGCACTGGTGTTGGTGGCGTCTAAATCGCCGAAGCGTTCCCTGAAGGCCGGGGCAGCCCACAGGGATGTAGGCTGAGGGGACCGCGAAGCGGCGACTGGCCGCCCCTTGCGCGCTCCCTGCGCCCGTACAATTTATGTGGCGAGAGCTGAAAAGGAGCGCAACGAAGTGATCAATCCAAATACATCTCCCTCCTAACTGATCACTGTCGCCGGGGAGCTGTGTATAAGAGACAATTGCGGGGGAGTGGCCGCTCGCGTCAACGCTCCGGGCCATTACGCCAAATCTTCCCCGTTGCTGGCAATCACCTTCTTATACCACCAGAACGATTTTTTACGCGTCCGCGCCAGCGTCCCGTTGCCCGAGTCATCGCGGTCGACGTATACGAATCCGTAGCGCTTGCTCATCTCTCCCGTCGATGCCGCCACCAGGTCAATACAACCCCACGTGGTGTAACCGATCAGCGGCACGCCATCTTCGATGGCATCGCCCATCGCGCGGATATGTTCGCGTAAATAGCTGATGCGGTAATCGTCGTCGATCTGTCCATCGGCGTTGACGACGTCCTTCGCGCCAAGACCGTTCTCCACCAGGAACAGCGGCTTCTGGTAGCGGTCGTACATCATGTTCATGGTGATACGTAGGCCGAGCGGGTCGATACCCCAGCCCCATTCGCTGGCCTCAATGTACGGGTTCTTCAGCGACTTCACGATGTTGGCGGCGTTGGTGTTGTTGGCATTCATGTCCGCCGATGCGCAGCGTGAGGCGTAGTAGCTGAACGACACAAAATCGACCGTGTGCTTAAGCGCTTCATCGTCGCCAGCTTCTTTGGCGATGGTCACGCCTTTCTCGCGGAACACTCGAGCCGAGTAGGCCGGGTAGCGGCCGCGCGCCTGCACATCGATAAAGAACAGGTTCTCGCGATCTTTCTCCAGCGCCGCCCACACGTCTTCCGGCTTGCAGGAGTAGGGGTAGAAGTTGCCCCCCGCCAGCATGCAGCCTACCTGGTTCTGCGGGTTGATCTCATGGGCGATTTTGGTGGCCAGCGCGCTGGCCACCAGCTCGTGGTGCGCGGCCTGGTACTTCACCTGATCCTGATTTTCGCCTTCTTCGAACACCAGCCCGGCCCCGGAGAACGGGCTGTGCAGCATGATGTTGATTTCATTGAAGGTCAGCCAGTATTTCACCAGCCCGTCGAATGCTTCAAAGCAGGTGCGGGCGTAGCGGGTAAAGAACTCCACCATCTTGCGGTTACGCCACGAGCCGTACTCGGTCACCAGGTGCATCGGCACGTCGAAGTGGCACAGCGTCACCAGCGGTTCGATACCGTACTTTTTACATTCGCGGAACAGATCGCGATAGAAGGCGATACCTTCCTCATTCGGCGTCAGTTCGTCGCCGTTCGGGTACAGACGGCTCCAGGCGATGGAGGTGCGGAATACGCCGAAGCCCATTTCCGCCATCAGCGCGATATCTTCTTTATAACGATGATAGAAGTCGATCGCCCGGTGGCTGGGATAGAACTCATCATCGCGCAGGGCGAAACGCTTCTCCTGGCCCAGTTTGACCGGCAGACGGTTGACGCCGTGCGGGATCATATCCACGGTGGTCAGCCCTTTACCGCCTTCAAGATAGGCGCCTTCTGCCTGGTTGGCGGCAATGGCGCCGCCCCAGAGGAATCCTTGCGGAAATGTCGACATGCGTTACCTCGCTAATAAATTTATGAAATCTGTGCGGCTGCGGCGTTGACTGGCGCACTTGCCTGACGTTTGCGTGCTTCGGCGGCGGCGTCTTCTACCGGAATGTCCTCAAAGCCGAGGATCAGCGTCAGTACGAACGACAGCACCACCGCCAACGCCATCACGCCGAACACCCAGACGATGGTCATCGGGTTAGCCGGGTCGAAGAACTGCACGCTGGTAAACAGCCCCGGCGCGGCCATGGAGTGGCTGGCCAGCCCGGCGATACCAGCGACCGCGCCACAGATAAAGCCGCTAATCAGGCTGGCGATCAGCGGACGCTTCAGGCGTACGGCGACCCCGTACAGCGCCGGTTCCGAAATGCCAGCCAGAATGGCGGACGCGGCGGCGGCCAGCGCGGTCTGGCGTAGTTCCGGGTTTTTGGTTTTCCACGCGACCGCCAGCGACGAACCGCCGAGCGACAGGTTGGCGCCGATTTCCGATGGCATCACCATGCCTTCTTTGCCGGTCTCGGCGATGGTCTGAATGATGGTTGGGGTAAAGACGCGGTGCATCCCGGTCATCACCAGCAGCGGCCACAGCGCCCCCATAATTGCGACCGACAGCCAGCCCAGATAGCCGTGAATGGTGTACACCAGCGCGGAGATGGCGCTACCGATCCAGATCCCAATCGGGCCAATCAGCAGGATCGCCAGCGGCGCGGCGATCAGCACGATCAGCATGGGTTTGAGGAAGTTTTTGGTCACGGCGGGCGTAATCCTGTCGACCCAGCGTTCAATGTACGAGAGGCACCAGGTCATCACCAGCGCCGGAATCACCGTGTAGGTGTATTTCACCGCGGTCACAGGAATCCAGGCAAACTCGACGTGCTCACCCTGCGCGGCTTTCGCCATCAGTTCAATAAAGCTCGGGTGGACCAGTACCCCGGCGATAGCAATCGCCAGCGACATGTTAGTTTTGAATTTCACTGCCGCAGAGGCGGCGACCATCAGCGGCAGGAAGAAGAATGCGCCGTCGCCGATGACGGTCAGAATAGTAAGCGTCGGCGCGCCTTTTGGCAGGACGCCGGTCATTTCGAGGATCATCGCCAGCAGCTTAACCATCGATCCGCCGATAATGGCCGGGATCAGCGGCGACATGGTGCCGATCAGCGCATCGAGGATCCCGGCGCCAATGCGACGCAGGGTCAGCTTCGGTTTCCCGACCGGAGCGGCTGGCTGCATGTCGTTCGGCAGCAAGTTGACCACTTCACGGAAGGCCTGCGAGACGGTGTTGCCAATAATCACCTGGCACTGGCTGTCGGTGCGTACCACGCCCATCACACCGCTGATGCCTTTAAGCGTGGCGCTATCGACCAACGTGTCATCTTTCAGCACGAAGCGTAGACGGGTCATGCAGTGCGTGACGGCGGAGATATTCTCCACGCCGCCAAGCGCGCTCATCACAGATTGCGCCAGAGCCGCATAATTTTTAGCCATCGGAAAATCCTGTTTTATCAGTAAGGTACTTATGGTTCATCTCCTGAATGGTTCAAAAGATGAAACGCTGCATAGGAAACCGGTTCCACATAATCATCATGTGTTTATTTTGTTGCTACAAGATCTAAGTTTTGTTTTTGATTGATTCGTGAAACCGATCACAGGAAATAACCCTGATGAAAGATTCACCCGTTTCGCCATTGCTGAAAATCGCCAGGCGGTGCAGTACACTGCGGACAGATAATTTCTCAAAGGTATGAATATGACGACGATGCTAGAGGTGGCTCGACGGGCGGGCGTATCGAAAGCCACCGTGTCCCGGGTGCTATCGGGCAACGGTTATGTCAGTCAGGAGACGAAAGACCGGGTGTTTTTGGCCATCGAAGAGAGCGGCTACCGGCCGAATCTTCTGGCGCGTAATCTGGCCACTAAAAAAACGCAGACGCTCGGCCTGGTGGTGACCAACACTCTCTACCACGGTGTGTACTTCAGCGAGCTGCTGTATCACGCGGCGAGCATGACGGAAGATCAGGGGCGTCGTCTGGTACTCGCGGACGGTAAACACAGCGCCGAAGAGGAACGTGAGGCGATTCAGTATCTGCTCGATTTGCGCTGTGATGGCATTATTATTTATCCACGTTTTTTAAGCGTCGACGAAATTGACGATATTATTCAGCAGCAGCAACAGCCGGTGATGGTCATTAATCGTTGTCTGCGCCGAAATAGCAGCCACTGCGTTTATTGCGATCAAAAATCCTCCAGCCAACAGGCGGTGGAAAAATTAATTACGCTCGGCCATCGCGATATTGCCTTTATTACCGGTTCGCTGGATTCCCCGACCGGCGTTGAGCGTCTTTCCGGCTATAAGGATGCGCTGGCGAAACACGGCATTACGCTACGTAATGAGCTGATTGTGGAAGGAAAATGGACGCCCGCCACCGGCGCGGCAGGTGTCGATATTCTGCGTGAAAGGCAGGTCACATTCAGCGCGCTGGTGGCCAGTAACGATGATATGGCGGTGGGGGCAATCAAGCGGCTTCATGCTCACGGAATAGCGGTGCCGCAGCAGGTATCGGTGATTGGCTTTGACGATATTGCGTTAGCGCCGTATATGATTCCGTCCCTCTCGAGCGTGCGTATTCCGGTTACGGAAATGATTAAAGAGACGATTCACCGTCTTATTTTTATGCTCGACGGCGGCGATTTTAAATATCAACAAACCTTCCCCGGCGAATTAATCGAGCGCGAGTCCATCGTGGCCGGTCCACACCGTTAATGTCGTCAGCTGTCATCGTCATTAGTGACGATGACAGCCTGTTCCGGCAGACATTCTTTTAAATCCCCTTACGAATCAATAAAATAAAAGTTGGCTCGAATAATGCATTCTCCCGCGCAATCACTGTCATAGCTGGAGAAGTTGATGAACCGTTTCATCATCGCTGATGCGAGTAAATGTATTGGCTGCCGTACGTGCGAAGTCGCCTGCGTGGTTTCTCACCAGCAGGATCAGGACTGCGCCGCGCTGACGCCACAGTCTTTCCTGCCGCGTATTCACGTTATTAAGGGCGTAGATGTTTCTACGGCCACCGCCTGCCGCCAGTGCGAAGACGCGCCGTGCGCCAACGTCTGCCCGAACGGCGCGATTGTTCGCGACAAAGGGTTTATCCACGTGATGCAGGAGCGCTGCATTGGCTGCAAAACCTGCGTGGTGGCCTGCCCGTACGGCGCCATGGAAGTGGTGGTGCGTCCGGTTGTGCGCGACAGCGGCGCGGGTCTGAAGGTGCGTGCGGAAAAAGCGGAAGCCAACAAGTGCGACCTTTGCTTCCACCGTGAAGAAGGCCCTGCCTGTATGGAAGCGTGCCCGACCCACGCATTGTTCTGCGTAGACCGCAACAAGCTGGAACAGCTTAGCGCGGAAAAACGCCGTCGCGCCGCGCTGGAAAGCGCTGCGTCTATCTCTCTTTAATCATCCTTTATTTCTCTTTTAACAGGTCTGTTACTGATGAAAAAAATCACGAGTGTATGCCCTTATTGCGGTGCTGGTTGCAAACTGAAGCTGGTCGTCGACCACGGTAAAATTATTCGCGCCGAGGCGGCTGACGGGCAAACGAACCAGAATGAGCTGTGCCTGAAAGGCTACTACGGTTGGGATTTTCTGAACGATACCCAACTGCTGACGCCGCGTCTGACGCAGCCGATGATCCGCTATGAAAAAGGGGGCAAATTCACCCCCGTGAGCTGGGATGAAGCCATTCGCTACACCGCGAAACGGCTGAGTGAGATCAAAGCCAAATACGGGCCGCGCGCCATTATGACTACCGGGTCATCGCGCGGTACCGGTAATGAAACCAACTATGTGATGCAGAAATTCGCCCGCGGCGTGCTGCATACCAATAACGTCGATTGCTGCGCTCGCGTGTGCCACGGCCCATCGGTTGCCGGGTTGCAGGAAGTGCTGGGTAACGGCGCGATGAGCAACAGCATCGGCGATATTGAAAACTCCCGTTGCCTGCTGGTCTTTGGCTACAACTGCGCGGATTCGCACCCGATCGTGGCGCGGCGCGTGATTAAAGCCAAAGATAAGGGGGCGAAAATTATCGTCTGCGACCCGCGCAAAATTGAAACCGCGCGCATCGCCGACCAGCACCTACAAATGCGTAACGGTAGCAATATGGCGCTGGTGAATGCCTTTGCCCATGTGCTGCTGGAAGAAGAGCTGTACGACAAAGAGTATGTTGCGCGCTATACCACCGGGCTGGATGAAATGCGTGAAGTCGTTAAAGACTACGCGCCCGAAGCGGTGGAAGAACTGACCGGTATTCCTGCCGCACAGGTTCGTCAGGCGATGCGCACTTATGCGGCGGCGCCGTCGGCGACCATCATGTGGGGCATGGGCGTCACCCAGTTCGGCCAGGCCGTTGACGTGGTGAAAGGGCTGGCAAGCCTGGCGCTGCTGACCGGTAACCTTGGGCGCGAAGCCGTCGGCGTTGGCCCGGTGCGTGGGCAGAATAACGTGCAAGGCGCGTGTGACATGGGCGTGCTGCCAAATCAGTTCCCTGGCTATCAGGACGTGACGGACCCGCAGGTGCGTGAAAAATTCGCCAATGCCTGGGGGATTGATGCCAGCCTGATGGACGACAAAGTCGGCGTGCGCATTACCGAAGTGCCGCATCTGGCGATGGAAGGCAAGATCAAAGCCTACTACATCATGGGCGAAGATCCGCTGCAAACCGAGGCGGATTTAGGGCTGGTACGCAAAGGCTTCGAAGCGCTCGATTTCGTGGTGGTGCAGGATATTTTCATGACCAAAACCGCCGAACAGGCTGACGTGCTGCTGCCAGCCACTTCCTGGGGCGAGCACGGCGGCGTCTTTACCTGCGCTGACCGAGGCTTCCAGCGCTTCGATAAAGCCATCGACGCGAAGTACAACGTCAAGCGCGACTGGGAGATTATCAGCCTGATCGCCAGCGAAATGGGCTATCCGATGCACTACGACGACAACCAGCAAATCTGGGACGAAATGCGCGAGCTGTGCCCACTGTTCTACGGCGTGACCTACGAAAAAATGGGTGACATGGGCCACGTGCAGTGGCCTTGCCCAACGCTCGATCATCCCGGCACACCGTACCTGTATGAAGGTAATCAGTTTGCTACGCCGGACGGCAAAGGCCATCTGTTCGCCGCACCGTGGCGCGCGCCGGCGGAAACCCCGGATGCCGACTTTCCACTGGTGCTGTGCACCGTGCGCGAAGTGGGGCACTACTCCTGTCGCTCGATGACCGGTAACTGCGCGGCGCTGCAATCGCTCGCCGATGAACCCGGTTTTGTGCAGATGAACCCGCAGGATGCCAGACTGCTTGGTATCCATGATAAGCAGCTGGTGTGGGTTGCCTCGCGTCGCGGCAAGGTAATTAGCCGCGCCTGCGTGAGCGAACGTATCAACCGCGGCAGCGTGTATATGACTTATCAGTGGTGGATCGGTGCGTGCAACGAACTCACGCAGGATAATCTTGATCCTATCTCGAAAACACCGGAAACCAAGTACTGTGCGGTCAAGGTTGAGCCGATTGAGGATCAGAACTGGGCGGAAACCTTTGCGCTGGACAGCTATCAGTCGATGAAAACGCGGCTGAAAGCGGCAATTAACGGGTAATCAGATGAACGCAAACGGCGTGCAGATCCGCATCTGCGGAAAAGTACAGGGGGTGGGTTTCCGCCCCTTCGTCTGGCAGCTGGCGCAACAGCGCGGCTGTCTGGGCGATGTCTGTAATGACAGCGCCGGGGTTCTGCTGCGCCTGTACGGCGATGAAGCGGACTTCATCGCCGCGCTGTACCAGTACTGCCCGCCGCTTGCACGCATCGACAGTACCCAGGTTAAGCCGTTTGACTGGCCGACCATCCCAACCGACTTTACTATCCGCCAGAGCGGAAGTGGGGCGATGAGCACGCAAATTGTTCCCGATGCGGCGACCTGCCCGGCCTGTCTGGCGGAAATGAACGACCCGCAGGAGCGGCGCTACCGCTACCCGTTTATCAACTGCACCCACTGTGGGCCACGTTTTACCATTATTCACGCTATGCCGTATGACCGGCCTTTCACCGTGATGGCGGCATTCCCACTTTGCCCCCAGTGCGAGGCGGAGTATCGCAACCCGTATGATCGACGCTTTCACGCCCAGCCGGTGGCCTGCGGCGAATGCGGCCCGTGGCTGACGTGGCTTAGCGGTAGCCAATGCGCGCAGAAAGAGGACGCGCTTCAGGCCGCCGTCGCGCTGCTGAACGCTGGCGGCATCGTCGCTGTGAAAGGGATTGGCGGTTTTCATCTGGCCTGCGACGCCAGCAACGAAAGGGCTGTTAAACGGCTGCGTGCCCGTAAGCATCGCCCGGCGAAACCGCTGGCGGTGATGCTGCCGAATAGCGACGGGCTGCCAATCGACGCAAGATCGCTGTTGAACACGCCCGCCGCGCCGATTGTGCTGGTGGATAAAGCGCGTGTGACGGGGCTTTGTGACCTTATCGCGCCGGATCTGGCTGAGGTGGGCGTGATGCTGCCCGCCAACCCGCTCCAGCATTTGCTGATGCAGGCGCTGGGTCGCCCGCTGGTGATGACCTCCGGCAATCTTAGCGGTAAACCGCCCGCCCTCAGCAATGACCAGGCGCTGGCGGATCTCGCCGCCATCGCCGACGGTTTTCTGCTGCATAACCGCGATATCGTCCAGCGCATGGACGACTCGGTGGTGCGCCAGAGCGGAGAAATGCTGCGCCGTTCACGCGGTTTTGTGCCGGATGCGCTGCCGCTGCCGCCGGGCTTTCATCACGTGCCGCCCATGCTGTGTCTTGGTGCTGATATGAAAAACACCTTCTGCCTGGTCCGTGGTGATCAGGCGGTCGTCAGCCAGCATTTTGGCGATCTGACCGACGACGGTGTTGAAAGCCAGTGGCAGCAGGCGCTGGGATTAATGCAGGCGATATACGATTTTACGCCGCAGGCCGTCGTCGCCGACGCGCACCGTGGCTACCGTTCCTCACATTGGGCAGATGCTAGCTCATTACCACAGCAACGCGTGCTGCACCACCATGCGCATATCGCCGCCTGTCTGGCCGAGCACGACTGGCCGCTCGACGGGGGCGAGGTTATTGCGATGGCGCTGGACGGTATCGGAATGGGCGAGAACGGCGCGCTGTGGGGCGGCGAGTGCCTGCGCGTGACCTACCGGGAATGCAAGCATCTGGGCGGCTTTCCGCCGGTGGCGCTGCCGGGCGCTGACCTGGCGGCGAAGCAGCCGTGGCGCAATCTGCTGGCCCACTGTCTGGCGTTCGTTCCCGACTGGCAGACCTTCGCTGAAACCCAACCGCTGCAACAACAAAACTGGCCGTTGCTGAAGCAGGCGATCGCGCGCGGGTTGAACAGCCCACAGGCCTCCTCCTGCGGCCGCTTGTTTGATGCGGTAGCCTGCGCGCTGGGCTGCGCGCCGCAGATGCTGAGCTATGAAGGCGAGGCGGCGTGTCGGCTGGAGGCTCTGGCGACCACCTGCCCGGGCGTCGCCCATCCGGTGACGATGCCGGTGCGTGAAGGCCAGCTAGACCTCGCCACCTTTTGGCAAACGTGGCTGAGTTGGCAGGCGACGCCTACGCAAAAAGCCTGGGCGTTTCATGATGCGCTGGCGTGCGGTGTGGCGGCCTTAATGCGTCAACATGCTGAACCAGCGGCAATTTCCACGCTGGCGTTTGGCGGCGGCGTGCTGCACAACGCGCTGCTGCGTGCGCGGTTAATGCACTATTTACGCGATTTCACTTTGCTCTTTCCGAAGCGCTTACCCGCGGGTGATGGGGCGATTTCATACGGGCAGGCCGTCATTGCGGCAGCTCGTCATCAGCTTTAAAGGAGTTATTCATGTTGTGGAATGTTCTTCGTCAACAGCCGCGGGCATCGCTGCTGGTGTTGGTTCTGGTGTTAGCGAACCTACTGGCCTGGGGCTGGGCGTGGCAGTCATTTGGCCATAATGGCGCGCTGATGGCCGCCAGCCTGCTGGCGTGGGGCTACGGTCTGCGCCATGCGGTGGACGCTGACCATATCGCGGCGATTGATAACGTCACCCGCAAAATGATGCAGCAGGGTAAGCGCCCGTTTGGCGTGGGGGCCTGGTTCTCGCTCGGCCACTCTTCCATCGTGGTGCTGGCGTCGGTGGCGATTGCCGCCACGGCGACCGCCTTCCAGCATAAGATGAGCTGGTTCCACGAAACCGGCAGCATTATCGGCACCACGGTTTCTGCCGTGTTCCTGCTGGCGATGGCGCTGGTAAACCTGGTTATCTTACGTGGCGTATGGCGCAGCTTCCAGGCGCTGAAAAAAGGGGAATCGGTTTCTGCTGACGTCCCGGTGACCGGTGGGTTGATGAATGCGCTGTTCAGCCGTACTTTCCGCCTGATCGGCAAAAGCTGGCATATGTATCTGGTCGGCTTCCTGTTCGGCCTCGGCTTTGATACGGCAACCGAAATCGGTGTGCTCGGCATCTCTGCCGCCAGCGCTTCCAGCGGCATGTCGATGTGGTCGATTATGGTTTTCCCGGCGCTGTTCGCGAGCGGCATGGCGCTGGTGGATACGCTGGATAACATCCTGATGGTCGGCGCCTACGGCTGGGCCTTCAACAAGCCGCAGCGCAAACTGTATTACAACATGACCATTACCGGAGCTTCCGTGGTCGTTGCGCTGTTTATCGGTGGCCTGGAAGCGTTGGGGCTGATTATCGATAAATTTGACCTGACGGGCGGTATCTGGAGCGGCGTATCGATGCTGAGCGACAACCTCGGCAACGCGGGCTTTGTGGTGATTGGCCTGTTTGCGCTGTGCTGGCTGGTGTCGATGGTAAACTACCGTTGGCGCAATTATGACGCGCTGGTGGTGCGCTAAGCGCAGAGAAGCCTCAACCGCAAAACAAAAAAAGCCCCGGGGCACCGGGGCAAAATCAGACTTCAGTACTTCCATGTGCTTGAGGGTTAAGTAAAACAGTGGACAGAGCGCTGACTTCTTAACTGGCGAGCGACTTCAACAAACTAAATGCTTCTTTCATTCTTTCCTCGCTGACCACGAACGCCCGTAACTGCTGGCTTTCGTCGTAGCCCTGCGCCAGCATGCCGTCGGCGCGGGTTTCAATGGTCCAGTTCAGATCCTGACGGCGGGTTTCTCCGGCCAGATGCAGCGGCAGATCCGGCGTCTTCACCTTCACCAGCATATTGGGCAGTTTCAGCTCGCCGGGCTGGCCGAGAATGTTTTTCGCCAGGCACATGGCGCTGAGCAGAATCGGTTGCAGGAACGGCATCACCGTACCGTTAATTTCCGCACAGTCGCCCAACGCGTAGATATCCGGGTGGCTGGTGCGCAGGGTGCTGTCGACCTTCACGCCGCGGTTAATCTCAAGACCAGCCATCCGCGCCAGCGCCGTTTCCGGACGCAGGCCGGTGGCGGCCACTACCGCATCAACCTCAACGTGGCGGTCGCGGTCAAAGCTGGCGCGAATGCCGGTGGCGGTCTGTTCAAGCGACTGGAGCTGCGTTTTCAGCAACAGATGGATACCCATGTCGGTCAGGCGATGCTGGAGGCGACTGCTGACTTCCGGCGGCATCAGTGAGGCCAGTACGCTGGCCGAATTGTCGACCACGGTGACGGCTTTGCCAGCGCGACAGAAGTCCATCGCCAGCTCGCTGCCGATCAGCCCGCCGCCGATAATCAGCACCCGTTGGGCATCGCGCAGCGTACTTTGTGCCGCGCCAAATTCCTGCTGGCTGTTGAGGGTTAACATCAACTCTTTGCCCGGCACCGGCGGAACGATTGCCGCCGCGCCGGTGGCCAGGACCAGTTTGTCGTACTGCCATTCATGATGCTGGCTTTTGACTACGTGCGCCTCGGCGTCGATGTGGGTGACCCAGGTTTGCGGAAACAGGTTCAGATTGTACTGTTCGGCAAACTCACCGGCGGTTTGCAGGGTGAGGTCAGCGGCGGTTTGCCCCCGGCTCACCACGTGGCTCAAGTCTGGTTTGTTGTATTCGTCAATGCTGTCGGCGGCGATGAGCGTCAGTTTGACGCTCGCATCCTGTTTACGGATGTTTTTCACCAGTTGGCGGGCCGCGAAGCCCGATCCAACGATCACGATGCCATGATTCATTTTGCCTCCGTTGCCAGCACGTCGAAGACGTCTTTGCCTAATGAGCATTCCGGGCACAGGAAGTTGTCCGGAACGTCGCTCCACGGGGTTCCTGGCTGGACGTCCTGGTTCGGTTCGCCTTTCGCTGGGTCGTAAATCCACTGGCACACGCTGCACTGCATGCTTGGGCCGAGGTCTGCCGCCGCTGCTGCGGCACAGGCGCACGCTTCTTTCGCTGTGGCTGACGCGGTGTTCATTTCTGGCAGCGGCGCCAGCGCCCACTGACGGGCAATTTCACGACCGTGCTGACGGCACAGTTCCAGTGCATCCAGATCCGGACGCCATTTGGCTTTCAGGCTCAGAGACATTTCGAAACCGGCATCCTGTAAGCGGGTAGACAGGCGGTCAACCGCGCCGCCGCTCCAGCCGTGAGAGCCGAAGGCGCTGGCGCGTTTGTTGCGAAAGCGCAGGCCGGTCATCTCTTCCACCAGGCCGGCGATTTTCGGCATCATCACATTGTTCATGGTCGAGGTGCCGACCAGCACGCCTTTGGAACGGAAGACGTTGGTCAGGATTTCGTTTTTATCACTACGGGCGACGTTAAAGATTTTCACCGCCACGTTCGGGTCAACTTCGTTGATACCCTGGGCAATGGCGTCCGCCATCATGCGAGTGTTGTTGGACATGGTGTCGTAGAAGATAGTGATGCGATCTTCCTGATAGTCAGCGGCCCATTTCAGGTACAGCTCAACGATCTGCGTTGGGTTGTCGCGCCATACCACGCCGTGAGAGGTGGCAATCATGTCCACCGGCAGGTTGAAGCCGAGGATTTCGGTAATTTTCGGCGTGACCAGGCGGCTGAACGGCGTCAGAATGTTGGCATAGTAGCGCTGGCACTGCTCGAACAGTTCGGTCTGGTCGACTTCGTCGTTGAACAGGCGTTCGTCGCAGTAGTGTTGGCCGAAGGCGTCGTTACTGAACAGCACCGCGTCGCCGGTCATGTAGGTCATCATGCTGTCAGGCCAGTGCAGCATTGGCGTTTCCACGAAGATCAGCTGTTTGCCGTTGCCGATGTCCAGCGAATCGCCGGTTTTCACCACGTTGAAATTCCACTCCGGGTGATGGTGATGGCCGGTGATGGAGTCAATGGCGTTGGCAGTGCAGTAAATTGGCGTATCGGGAATCTGAGTCATCAGCTCGGTCAGCGCGCCGGCATGGTCTTCTTCCGCGTGGTTAATGATGATGTAGTCGATATCCGCGAGGTCAATTTCACTGCGCAGGTTCTGCACGAATTCACGGCTAAACTTGTGGTCTACTGTATCGATCAGGACATTTTTTTCTTCACGGATGAGATAGCTGTTGTAGCTGCTGCCGCGCAGCGTTTTGTATTCAGTCCCGTGGAAATCACGTACTTCCCAGTCACGTTGGCCAACCCAATGAATGTTATTTTTAACCAGAATAGACATAGCAACCTCAATTAATTCAGCGTTTTCAAAAAAGATGTATTGCTTATTGCAGGTTGCATGCCAACTTTTTAATCTATTGATTTTATTGTTTTATTTTGTTTTTACTCATTTCTTGTTAGTCAAAATGACTATGCATAAAATTGTCAATATGACATTATGCATTGTCGAAATGACTATTTGAGGTTGCCATGAGCTTTTCTGTTGACGTACTGGCGGGCATCGCCATTGAACTCCAGCGCGGCGTCGGCCATCAGGACCGCTTCCAGCGGCTGATTACCACGCTGCGTCAGGTGCTGGAGTGCGATGCTTCGGCGTTGCTGCGCTACGAGGCGCGGCAGTTTATTCCGCTGGCGATCGACGGCCTGGCGAAGGACGTGCTGGGCCGCCGTTTTACGCTGGAAGGGCACCCGCGGCTGGAGGCTATCGCCCGTGCGGGCGACGTGGTGCGCTTCCCCGCTGACAGCGATTTGCCGGATCCCTACGATGGCCTGATCCCCGGCCAGGAGAGCCTGAAAGTGCACGCCTGCATCGGCCTGCCGCTGTTTGCCGGGCAGAACCTGATTGGCGCGCTGACTCTCGACGGCATGTCGCCGGATCAGTTCGACGTCTTCAGCGATGAAGAGCTGCGGCTGATTGCCGCACTGGCGGCAGGGGCGCTCAGCAATGCGCTGCTGATTGAACAGCTTGAAAGCCAGAATATGCTGCCCGGCTCGGCAAGCGACTTCGAGCAGGTTAAAGAGACGCAGATGATTGGCCTGTCGCCGGGCATGATGCAGCTGAAAAAAGAGATTGAAATCGTCGCGGCCTCCGATCTCAACGTGCTGATCAGCGGCGAAACCGGCACCGGTAAAGAGCTGGTGGCGAAGGCGATTCATGAAGGCTCGCCGCGCGCGGTGAGCCCGTTGGTTTACCTGAACTGCGCCGCGCTGCCGGAAAGCGTGGCCGAAAGCGAGCTGTTCGGCCACGTGAAGGGGGCGTTTACCGGGGCCATCAGTAACCGCAGCGGCAAGTTTGAGATGGCCGACAACGGCACGCTGTTTTTAGATGAAATTGGCGAACTGTCGCTGGCGCTTCAGGCCAAGCTGCTGCGCGTGCTGCAATACGGCGATATTCAGCGCGTCGGCGACGATCGCAGCCTGCGGGTCGACGTACGCGTGCTGGCAGCGACCAACCGCGACCTGCGCGAAGAGGTGCTGGCGGGCAACTTCCGCGCCGACCTGTTCCATCGTCTGAGCGTGTTCCCGCTCTCGGTGCCACCGCTGCGCGAGCGGGGTGATGACGTGGTGCTGCTGGCGGGCTATTTTTGCGAGCAGTGTCGGCTGCGATTAGGCCTGTCCCGCGTGGTGCTGAGCAGCGGCGCACGCGCGCACCTGCAAAGCTACGGCTGGCCAGGCAATGTGCGTGAGCTGGAACATGCGGTTCACCGCGCGGTGGTGCTGGCGCGGGCGGCCCGCAGCAGTGGTGAAGTGGTGCTGGAGGCGCAGCATTTTGCCTTTCAGGAAGGGGCGCCAGCGGCGGCAGTAGAGGAGCGGTCAGTCGCGGCGGCGGTGCATAATTTACGCGACGCGACGGAAGATTTTCAGCGGCAGATGATTCGCCAGGCGCTGGATGCGAACCAGCACAACTGGGCGGCGAGCGCGCGAGCGCTGGAGACAGACGTCGCCAACCTGCATCGGCTGGCGAAACGTCTGGGCCTCAAGGATTAGAGAATCCCGGCCTGGTAGAAGTTTTGCAGGTTAATCGCGCCGACCAGACGGTGATTTTCATCCACCACCGGCGCGGCGCTGATTTTCAGCTTCATCAGCTTCTCTTTGGCGTCGACGGCGCGCGCTTTGTCGTGAATCGTCACGCCGCCTTTGGTCATTGCTTCGTTGACGCTGTCGGCGAGCGAGCCGCCGCTCACCAGCCAGCGGCGCAGGTCGCCGTCGGTAAACACGCCATGCACCTGTAGCACATCGTCACAAACCGCCACCATCCCCATCCCGGTGCGGCTCAGTTCCAGCATGGCGTCCATGACGCTGGCGTGCACGTTGACCTGCGGAATATCTGCGTCTTTACGCATCAGGTGATGCACGCGGTTGAGCAGACGCGCACCGAGCGCCCCGGCCGGATGCGAACGGGCAAAATCTTCCTCATTAAAGCCACGCGCCTGCATTACGGCGATGGCCAGCGCGTCGCCCATCATCAGCGTGTTGACGGTGCTGGAGGTGGGGGCCAGGTGCATCGGGCAGGCTTCGCGTTCAACGGAGATATCCAGCACCGCGTCGGCTGCCAGCGCCAGCGGCGAATTCGCTTTGCCGGTCATCGCCAGCAGCACGACCGATTTCTCCTGCAGACGAGGGATGAGGAAATCCAGCTCTTTGGCGCTGCCGGAATAAGAGATAAACAGCATCACGTCGCGGCTTTCAACCATGCCCAGGTCGCCGTGCAGCGCTTCTGCCGGGTGGACAAAGAAGGCGGGGGTGCCGGTACTGGCAAAGGTGGCGGCCAGCTTTTTGCCGATATGACCGGACTTGCCCATTCCGGATACGATCAGTTTGCCTTTGCAGTCGAGAATGGCTTTTGCGGCCTGCACAAAGGTCTCGTCAAGACGGTCGGGGAGGCGGCTGGCTTCCTGTAATTCCAGTAACAGGGCCTTACGCCCGGCGTCTAACAAAAAATCACTCATGACTTTCTCCGATAATTAGCGCGTCACACGGTCCAGTTTTGCGCGGCGATGATAAAACATTCCACCCATTGAGATCATCGATTGCATCATGATTGTTCGGAGTCGGAGATTTTTTTTCCCGCCGGACCAGAAGGCGCTTCCTTGCAGCGAGGCGGATGCTTTACCATATTTAACTCTTGCTGATATTGTTAAACGGAAGTCCCATGTTGAAGCGTCGCGTTCTGGCTTTACTCCCCCTGTGTGTCCTGCTCGCTGCCTGTAGCAGTAAGCCGAAAACGGCTGAATCGCCGGCAACCACCTCCGGCGGTTTTCTTCTTGAACCCCAGCATAATGCGTTGATCCCGACCGGTGATTTTGCCAATAACCCGGCGGCAGAACAGTTCATCGACAAGATGGTGAGCAAGCACGGATTTGACCGTCAGCAACTGCACGAAATTCTCTCCCAGGCCAAGCGTCTGGACTACGTGCTGCGCCTGATGGACAGACAGGCCCCGACCGGCCTGCCGCCAACCGGCCCGAACGGCGCGTGGCTGCGCTATCGCAAACAATTTATTACCCCGGATAACGTGCAGAACGGCGTGGCTTTCTGGAATCAGTATCAGGGGGCGCTACAGCGCGCGCAGCAGGTTTACGGCGTACCGCCGGAAATCATCGTGGGGATTATCGGTGTTGAAACCCGCTGGGGCCGCGTGATGGGGAAAACCCGCATTCTTGACGCGCTGGCAACGCTCTCCTTCAACTATCCGCGCCGCGCCGAATACTTCTCCGGCGAACTGGAAACCTTCCTGTTGATGGCGCGTGATGAAAAAGACGATCCGTTGGATCTGAAAGGCTCGTTCGCCGGCGCGATGGGCTATGGGCAATTCATGCCATCGTCTTATCGTCAGTACGCGGTGGACTTTAACGGCGATGGCCACATCAACCTGTGGGATCCGGAAGATGCCATCGGTAGCGTGGCGAACTACTTCAAACAGCATGGCTGGGTGACGGGCGACACGGTAGCGGTGCAGGCGATGGGTCAGGCGCCGGGGCTGGAAAACGGCTTCAAGACCAAGTACAGCGTGTCGCAGCTGGCGGCGGCGGGCTTAACCCCGATGCAGCCGCTGGGTAACCATCAGCAGGCCAGCCTGCTGCGCCTGGATATTGGCACCGGTTACCAGTACTGGTACGGTCTGCCGAACTTCTACACCATCACCCGTTACAACCACAGCACCCACTACGCGATGGCCGTCTGGCAGCTGGGGCTGGCGGTGTCTCAGGCCCGCGGTCAGTAATTTTCCTTTCTTGCCCCTCTCCGTCCGGGGAGGGGCTTGTTACATTTTGCATCATTTCTCGCCGTTTACATCTTAGATCTCATCTCGTATTGTTATGTTATAACATAATGTAATGAGGCAAAGATGTTGACTCCTGTTTTTATGGCGTCCAGCGCGACGCGTCTGTTGTTGGCCTGCGCGCTGCTAGCCGCGCTTTGGCTGACGGTTTGGTGGGCGGTCACGCTGCCATGATTGAACTGGACAACCTGGTCGCAGGATATGAAGGCGCGGCGATCACGCCTGCGCTGAGCGGCGTGATTCACAAAGGTAGCATGACGGCCATCGTCGGTCTGAACGGCTGCGGTAAATCCACCCTACTAAAAACGTTGGCCGGATTTATTCCGCCAGTGAGCGGCGTGGTGCGCTGGTCGCCGACGCGCCCGACGATCGGCTGGTTAGCTCAGCGTCACGCGCTGGAGTCGCAGTTTCCGCTGACGGTGCTCGATGTCGTGAGTCAGGGGGCGTGGCCGCGTATTTCGCTGCTGCGCGGCCTGCGTAACGACGTGCGGCGGCGCATCCAGGCCGCACTAGCGCGTGTGGGGCTGACTGAGATGGCGAAAACGCCGATCGAAGCACTCTCTGGCGGCCAGTTTCAACGCATGTTGTTCGCCCGTGTGCTGGTTCAGCGCGCGCCGCTGGTGATGCTCGACGAACCCTTTACCGGCATTGACGAGAACACGACCCATGATCTGATGGGGGTGATTCAGGAGATGCATCAGCAGGGGCAGACCGTGCTGGCGGTGTTGCACGATAACCAGCGGGTCGCGGACTATTTCCCGGAAACGCTGCTGTTGGCGCCGCAAAATGCCTGCTGGGGGCCAACTCATGAGGTGCTGCCCGCGTTTCGCTCCGTGAGGCACGCATGATCTGGCATACCTTTTTTCAACCGTTTATTGAATTTGGCTTTATGCGCCGCGCGCTGGTGGTGTGCCTGGCACTGTCGCTGAGCACCACAATTCTCGGCGTATTTCTGTTGCTGCGGCGTATGAGCTTAATGGGCGACGCATTATCGCACGCCATTCTCCCCGGTGTGGCGGTGGGCTATCTGGTCAACGGCATGTCGCTGCTGGCGATGACCGTCGGCGGCTTTATCGCCGGGATTGCGGTGGCGCTGATTGCCGGTTGGGTCAGCCGGCGCACGCCGCTGAAGGAGGATGCCAGCTTTGCCGGATTCTATCTTGGCTCGCTGGCGCTGGGCGTCACGCTGGTGTCGCTGCGCGGCTCAAACGTCGACCTGCTGCATCTGCTGTTTGGCTCCATTCTGGCCGTTGATAACGACGCGGCGCTGTTTGTGGCGGGCGTTGCCAGCCTGACACTCATCTGCATCGCGCTGTTTTATCGCGGGCTGGTGAGTGAAGCCTTCGACAGCGCCTGGCTACAGGTCAACGCGCGCTGGCTGCCGGTTCTGCTGCACGGCCTGTTTCTGGCCTTACTGGTGCTTAACCTGGTGGCGGGTTTTCAGGTGCTCGGCACGCTGATGGCGGTAGGGGTCATGATGCTGCCTGCCGTGGCGGCACGTTGCTGGGCGAGGACCCTGCCGGGAATTTTACTGCTGGCGGCGTTGATGGGCAGCGTCTGCGCGTGGATGGGGTTGAGCCTGTCGTGGGCCGCCAATTTACCCGCCGGTCCTTCGATCGTTTTGACCGCCAGCGGCGTCTTTTTGGTCTCGGTGTTTTTTGGCAAGCGAAGCCGGCTGACCGTCAGCTGGCAAAAACTCACAAGATAGGGGAAAACATGAAACATATTGGGGTGATTCTGGCGCTGGCATTGGGGCTCTCGGCGCAAGGGGCGATGGCGAAAACGCTGAATGTGGTCAGCAGCTTCTCGGTGCTGGGCGATATGGTGCAGCAAGTGGGCGGTGAGCACGTGCATGTCGACACGCTGGTCGGCCCGGACGGCGACCCGCATACCTTCGAGCCGTCGCCGAAGGACAGCGCGCTGCTCAGCAAGGCGGACGTGGTGGTGGTTAACGGGCTGGGGCTGGAAGGGTGGATCGACAGGCTGATTAAAGCCTCCGGTTTCAAAGGCGAGCTGGTGGTGGCCTCTACCGGCGTGAAGACGCATACGCTGGATGAGGACGGGAAAACCGTGACCGATCCCCATGCCTGGAACAGCGCAGCCAACGGTGCGCTGTATGCGAAAAATATCATGAACGGGCTGATAAAAGCCGACCCGGAGGATAGCGCAGCGCTGAAGGCTTCCGGTGAACGCTATATCGCCCGGTTAAACGATATTCATCATTGGGCGAAAAGTCAGTTCGACGGTATTGCGCAAGCGAAGCGTAAGGTCCTGACCAGCCACGATGCTTTTGGCTACTTCTCCCGCGCTTACGGTGTAACTTTCCTGGCTCCGCAGGGGCTGTCGTCGGAAAGCGAAGCCAGCGCGGCGCAGGTGGCTGCGCTGATTAAGCAGATTAAAGCTGACGGCGTGCACACCTGGTTTATGGAAAATCAGCTCGACCCGCGGTTGGTGAAGCAGATTGCTACTGCCACCGGTTCACAGCCGGGCGGCGAACTGTATCCCGAAGCGTTGTCTGCGCCCGGCGGCGTGGCGGACAGCTATGTGAAGATGCTGCGTCATAACGTGAAGCTGATTGCGGATAGCATGCGCTGAGTCTTGCTCTTTTTTGCCCCGGTTTAGCCGGGGCGATACATTTTCTGAAGCTCCCTCGTAAAATCGTCATCCCGTCCCCACATCTCTGTTGAAAGTGCTATCTTTGATGGCCTCTTTATCGGGCTTAAGCGGAGCGACAATGACAGATTCAGAATTACTGCAGCTAAGCGAGCAGGTAGGCCTGGCGCTGAAGGCGCGCGGCGCGACCATGACCACCGCAGAGTCCTGCACCGGCGGCTGGATTGCGAAAACTATCACCGACGTGGCGGGCAGCTCCGCCTGGTTTGAGCGCGGTTTTGTCACCTACAGCAATGAAGCGAAATCGCAGATGATCGGCGTACGTGAAGTGACGCTGGAGCAGCACGGCGCGGTCAGCGAACCGGTCGTGGTCGAAATGGCGATTGGCGCACTGCGCGCGGCGCGCGCCGACTTCGCGGTCTCGGTCAGCGGCATCGCCGGGCCGGACGGCGGCAGTGCGGAAAAGCCGGTCGGTACCGTCTGGTTTGGCGTCGCCAGCGCGAACGGGCAGGGCGTGACCCAGCGCGAATGCTTCTCTGGCGACCGTGAATCGGTGCGTCGTCAGGCGACGGCTTACGCGCTAAAACTCCTCTGGCAACAATTTCTACAAAATACTTGATACTGTATGACTATACAGTATAATTGCCTCAACAGAACAGAATTCACTATCCGGTAACACCCGGTATGACAGGAGTAATAATGGCTATCGACGAAAACAAACAGAAAGCGTTGGCGGCAGCGCTGGGCCAGATCGAAAAGCAATTCGGTAAAGGCTCCATCATGCGTCTGGGTGAAGATCGCACTATGGATGTGGAAACCATTTCTACCGGTTCGCTGTCCCTGGATATCGCGCTGGGCGCTGGCGGCCTGCCAATGGGCCGTATTGTCGAAATCTACGGGCCAGAATCCTCCGGTAAAACGACGCTGACGCTGCAGGTTATCGCCGCGGCGCAGCGCGAAGGTAAAACCTGTGCGTTCATCGATGCGGAACACGCGCTGGATCCAGTGTATGCGCGTAAGCTGGGCGTCGATATCGACAACCTGCTGTGCTCCCAGCCGGACACCGGTGAGCAGGCGCTGGAAATCTGTGACGCGCTGGCGCGTTCTGGCGCGGTAGACGTTATCGTGGTCGACTCCGTAGCGGCGCTGACGCCGAAAGCGGAAATCGAAGGCGAAATCGGCGACTCTCACATGGGCCTTGCGGCACGTATGATGAGCCAGGCGATGCGTAAGCTGGCGGGTAACCTGAAGCAGTCCAACACGCTGCTGATCTTCATCAACCAGATCCGTATGAAAATTGGCGTGATGTTCGGTAACCCGGAAACCACCACCGGCGGTAACGCGCTGAAATTCTACGCCTCCGTTCGTCTGGATATCCGTCGTATCGGCGCGGTGAAAGAAGGCGATAATGTCGTCGGCAGCGAAACCCGCGTGAAGGTCGTGAAAAACAAAATCGCGGCGCCGTTCAAACAGGCTGAATTCCAGATCCTCTACGGTGAAGGCATCAACTTCTTTGGCGAGCTGGTCGATCTGGGCGTGAAAGAGAAGCTGATTGAGAAAGCGGGCGCCTGGTACAGCTACAACGGCGACAAAATTGGTCAGGGTAAAGCGAACGCTATCTCCTGGCTGAAAGAGAACCCGGCGGCGGCAAAAGAAATTGAGAAGAAAGTTCGTGAACTGCTGCTCAATAACCAGGACGACAAACCTGACTTCGTTGTTGATAACAACAGCGTTGAAGAAACCAACGAAGACTTCTGATAACCTCGGAATCGACACTAAGGGCTGCTTATGCAGCCCTTTTGCATTTATCACGATGGCAGGATAACGATGACCGAAAACTCACCGCGCCGTTCCTCCTACGCTCGCCTGCTGGATCGCGCTATCCGTATTCTGGCGATGCGCGACCACAGCGAACAGGAGCTGCGGCGCAAGCTTACCGCCCCGGTGATGGGGAAAAATGGTCCGGAGCCTATCGATGCGCCGCCCGAAGATGTTGAAAAGGTGGTGGCATGGTGCTTTGAAAACCACTATCTCGATGATAGCCGCTTCGTGCAGCAGTTTATGGCCGGGCGCAGCCGCAAAGGTTATGGGCCCGCACGCATTCGTCAGGAGCTGGGCCAGAAGGGAATTGCCCGTGAGGTGATTGAACAGGCGATGCGTGAATGCGAAATCGACTGGGCCGCGCAGGCGCGCGAACAGGCCCAGCGAAAATATGGCGAACCGCTGCCAACCGTCTTCGCTGAGAAGGTCAAAATTCAACGTTTTTTGCTTTACCGCGGCTACCTGATGGAAGATATCCAGGAAATATGGCGAAATTTTGCTGATTGACCCCACTCGGGATTTTACTTCCCACTAAAGAAAACTTATCTTATTCCCACTTTTTCCGTCCGGGCGCAGGTCGTTTTATCGCGATTAGCGTCTACGACGAATATTCCTTAAATACACAAAATCATTCAAGCCGCACCAAGGCGGCAAGTGAGTGAACCCCCTGAGCGTGCATCAGTAGGTGACTGGGGTGAACGAGCGCAGCCAACGCAGAGGCGGTTTGAAGGATGAAGTGTAGCTTGATTTCAGGATAATTATGAGCAAGAGCACCGCTGAGATCCGTCAGGCGTTTCTCGACTTTTTCCATAGTAAAGGCCATCAGGTAGTTGCCAGCAGCTCCCTGGTACCGAATAACGACCCCACTCTGTTGTTTACCAACGCCGGGATGAACCAGTTCAAGGACGTGTTCCTCGGTCTCGACAAACGTAATTATTCTCGCGCGACCACCGCGCAGCGTTGCGTGCGTGCGGGCGGTAAACACAACGACCTGGAAAACGTCGGCTACACCGCGCGTCACCATACCTTCTTCGAAATGCTGGGTAACTTCAGCTTCGGCGACTACTTCAAACACGACGCTATCCAGTACGCATGGGAACTGCTGACCGGTGAAAACTGGTTCGCCCTGCCGAAAGAGCGTCTGTGGGTCACCGTGTATGAAACCGATGATGAAGCATACGAAATCTGGGAAAAAGAAGTCGGTATCCCGCGTGAGCGCATTATTCGTATCGGCGACAACAAAGGCGCGCCGTACGCATCCGATAACTTCTGGCAGATGGGTGACACCGGTCCTTGCGGCCCGTGCACCGAGATCTTCTACGATCACGGCGACCACATCTGGGGCGGCCCTCCGGGATCTCCGGAAGAAGACGGCGACCGTTACATTGAGATCTGGAACATCGTCTTCATGCAGTTCAACCGTCAGGCTGACGGCACCATGGAACCGCTGCCGAAGCCGTCCGTGGATACCGGTATGGGCCTGGAGCGTATCACCGCTGTCCTGCAGCATGTTAACTCCAACTACGAAATCGATCTGTTCCGTAATCTGATTGATGCCGTCGCGAAAGTGACTGGCGCAACCGATCTGAGCAACAAATCGCTGCGCGTTATCGCGGACCATATTCGTTCCTGTGCTTTCCTGATCGCCGACGGCGTGATGCCGTCTAACGAAAGCCGCGGCTACGTGCTGCGTCGTATCATTCGTCGCGCAATCCGTCACGGCAACATGCTGGGCGCGAAAGACACCTTCTTCTACAAGCTGGTTGGCCCGCTGGTAGAGGTGATGGGTGCCGCAGGCGAAGAGCTGAAACGTCAGCAGGCGCAGGTTGAGCAGGTTCTGAAAACCGAAGAAGAGCAGTTTGCTCGTACCCTGGAGCGCGGTCTGGCGCTGCTCGATGAAGAGCTGGCAAAACTGACCGGCGATACGCTGGACGGCGAAACCGCTTTCCGTCTGTACGACACCTACGGCTTCCCGGTTGATCTGACGGCGGACGTTTGCCGTGAGCGTAACATCAAAGTTGACGAAGCGGGCTTCGAAGCGGCGATGGAAGAACAGCGCCGTCGCGCGCGTGAGTCCAGCGGTTTTGGCGCGGACTATAACGCGATGATCCGTGTTGACGGTGCGTCCGAATTTAAAGGCTACGACCATCTGGAACTGAACGGTAAAGTCACCGCGCTGTTTGTTGATGGTAAAGCGGTAGAGTCTATCGCTGCGGGCCAGGAAGCCGTTGTCGTTCTGGACCAGACGCCGTTCTACGCGGAGTCCGGCGGCCAGGTTGGCGATAAAGGTGAGCTGAAAGGCGCGGGCTTTAGCTTTGCGGTCAGCGATACTCAAAAATATGGTCAGGCTATCGGCCACCTCGGCAAGCTGGCAACCGGCGCGCTGAAAGTGGGTGATGGCGTGCAGGCTGATGTCGATGAAGCGCGTCGCGCTCGCATCCGTCTGAACCACTCCGCAACGCACTTGATGCACGCGGCGCTGCGCCAGGTTCTGGGCACTCACGTTGCGCAGAAAGGCTCTCTGGTTAACGATAAAGTGCTGCGTTTCGACTTCTCTCACTTCGAAGCGATGAAGCCGGAAGAGATTCGTGCTGTTGAAGATCTGGTCAACGCCCAGATTCGTCGCAACCTGCCTGTTGAAACCAACATCATGGATCTGGAAGCGGCGAAAGCGAAGGGTGCGATGGCGCTGTTTGGTGAGAAATATGACGACCACGTGCGCGTACTGAGCATGGGCGACTTCTCAACCGAGTTGTGCGGCGGTACTCACGCTTCCCGTACGGGTGATATTGGTCTGTTCCGCATTGTGTCCGAATCGGGTACTGCCGCAGGTGTACGTCGTATTGAAGCCGTAACCGGTGAAGGTGCCATTGCCTCTGTGCATGCGGAAAGCGATCGCTTAAGTGACATCGCCCAACTGCTGAAAGGCGATAGCCACAACCTGACGGAGAAGGTTCGTACCGTTATCGAGCGTACCCGCCAGTTGGAAAAAGAGCTTCAGCAGCTGAAAGAGCAGGCGGCAGCACAGGAAAGCGCGAATCTTTCCAACAAAGCTGAGACGATTAACGGCGTTAACCTGCTGGTGAGCGAGCTCGCTGGCGTTGAGCCGAAAATGCTGCGTACCATGGTCGACGATCTGAAGAACCAGTTGGGTTCTGCGATTATCGTGCTGGCGACGGTAGCGGAAGGTAAGGTTTCTCTGATTGCCGGTGTGTCTAAGGATGTAACAGACCGTGTGAAAGCAGGGGAGCTGATTGGTATGGTCGCTCAGCAGGTGGGCGGCAAAGGGGGCGGTCGTCCGGATATGGCGCAAGCTGGCGGTACCGACGCGTCTGCACTCCCTGCTGCACTGGCCAGCGTGAAAGGCTGGGTAAGCGCTAAACTGTAATAACAATAAACGCACGCAGACGCCTTAACGTTATCTGTTACGGCGTCTTGCATATGCGGTACTGATAACGATAAAGTCAGGTTGAAGTCATGTAGATCGGCTAGACTTACATTTAACAGAATGTGATGCCGTGACTGCTTACACGTGAAGGTGTTTGTCATCGCTGACCTTTTGGCGTTATATGATGGAAAATGCCGGGATACAGAGAGACCCGACTCTTTTAATCTTTCAAGGAGCAAAGAATGCTGATTCTGACTCGTCGAGTTGGTGAGACCCTCATGATTGGAGATGAGGTCACTGTGACAGTTTTAGGGGTGAAGGGTAACCAGGTGCGCATCGGCGTAAATGCCCCGAAAGAAGTCTCTGTTCACCGTGAAGAGATCTACCAGCGTATCCAGGCTGAAAAATCCCAGCAGTCCAATTACTAAGTTCTCGCGTCTCACCCAGTGGGTGAGACGCAAATCCCACCCCTTGTCTCGTTTTATCCTCTGTATTAACCATTTTTTCTTCTGCTTATCTCTTTGATGTCATTTTCCCAGGTTACCGTTTTGCGGCCTTCATCGCGTTTTATCTGTTGATAAAACATCCGTTCTGCTTTTTTTAACACCTGATTGCCTGTGAAATGTGCAAACGAAAAAAAATCTGCGGAAAATTGTTTGACTTATAAGTCCCAGAAAGTAATATGTGCGCCACACAGCGACGATGAGCAGAAACAAGTTCTTCGAAGCACTCGCAAGAGGTGTTGTTGGTGAGGTGGCCGAGAGGCTGAAGGCGCTCCCCTGCTAAGGGAGTATGCGGTCA